>JAEWKX010000340.1 GCA_023393575.1 Pseudomonadota bacterium | reverse complement strand
AAGCAGTGCTTCGATGGGAGTTGTCCTGTCGTTGCGGACTACTGCCTTCTTCCGAAGAGTTGTCCGAACCGTCCTTGCCTTCAAGGGCAACAAGTGTCGAAAAGTCGTTCATCGTTCCAAGCTAGGTGATCGGGTCCTGTCCCGCATAAGGATCAGATAGGCCAAGAGTGGCAAAAATGCGAGTCTCCAGCGCTTCCATCTGCTCAGCCTCGCCGGCTTCCATGTGATCATAGCCGAAGAGATGCAGGAAACCATGGACAAGGAGGTGCGTCAAATGCTCCTCGCGGGATTTTTCGAGTTCGGCGGCTTCCCGTTCGACAGTCTCACGGGCGATGACGATATCGCCGAGCATCGGACCTGGCGTCCTTCCGGGCCGGACGGGAAATGCCGGGAAGGACAAGACGTTCGTCGGCTTGTTCTTCCCGCGCCACTCCGCGTTGATCCCGCGGATCGATTCGTCATCGGTAAAAACGAGCGAAAGTTCGACCGGATGCGGCGGAAACGGCTGGTTTTCCGTGGCTTCCAGATATCCGGCCGCGGCGGCCAGAACCCGATCGACCAACCGGTGAAGTTCCTCTTCACCGGGCCACGCCTCGTCTTCGACGCTGATCTGCAAATCAAGTTGCGGCATGAATCGCCGACCGCCTCAGCGATCGGTAACCTCGCTTTCCTCGTGAACAGCATATTGCGCGTCATAGGCCTGGACGATCCGGCCGACCAGGGGATGACGCACCACATCGACGTCCTTGAAGCGGGCGACCGAGATGCCCTCGACACCCTTGAGGACGTACAAGGCCTCGACCAGGCCGGATTTCACCCCGCGCGGCAGGTCTACCTGGCTCGGATCACCGGTGATGATCATGCGCGCATTCTCGCCGAGGCGCGTCAGGAACATCTTCATCTGCATGGACGTGGTGTTCTGCGCCTCGTCCAGGATGACCGCCGCGTTCGAGAGTGTCCGTCCTCGCATGAAGGCAAGCGGCGCGATCTCGATGACGCCGGCGGTGATCGCCCGTTCGACCTTGTCGCCGGGAATCATGTCGTAGAGCGCGTCATAGAGCGGTCGCAGATAGGGATCGACCTTCTCCTTCATATCGCCTGGAAGGAACCCCAAGCGCTCGCCCGCTTCCACCGCCGGTCGCGACAGGATGATGCGATCGACCGCTCCACGCTCGAGCAACTGGGCCGCATGGGCGACGGCGAGGTAAGTCTTGCCGGTACCCGCAGGCCCCACCCCGAAAACCAGTTCCGAGCGCTCCAGCGCGCGCATATAGGCATCCTGGGTGGGAGTGCGCGCGACAATGGTCTTCTTGCGCGTCGAAATCTGTGCCATCGACAGCCGGGCCTTGCGCTCCATCGTCGGCAGTTGCAACTGGTCGTCCGCCGCAGCGGCCATCCGGATCGCACCCTCCACGTCCGAGGTGTCCACGCTGCCGCCTTTCTGCAACCGCTCGTAAAGGTAGTCGAGCGCCCTGCGCGCCTGGTTCGTGGCCGTGACGTCGCCGGAGATCGATACGGAGTTCCCGCGAGCGCGTGCGTCTATGTTCAGACGCTCCTCGAGCAGTTTCAGGTTCTGGTCGAATTGTCCGAAAAGCTCGCTGGCGAACCTGTTGTTCTCGAACGTCAGCACGAAGTGGTTGGCATCGGTCGCAGCGGATTTCGGTTGACGCGCGGGTGAAGAAACCAGTTCGTGTCCGTTCAAGTAGGCAAGCTCCTCGCCAGTCAGTTCAGGCTCCAACTACACCTCATGCCGGTTCGGCAAACAAGCTGTTGGGTCCCGTTCCAATGATTCGTACCGGAATAATGTCACCGATCTGCGATGTTTTTGCATCAACATTCACGGATTGCAGCCAGGGAGACCGTCCGATCACCTGGCCTTCGTTGCGGCCGGGCTTCTCCAGCAGCAGGTCGATGACCTTTCCAACACAGGATTTGGCGAAGTCGGCCTGCTGTTTCAAGAGGAGCGCCTGCAATCTTTCGAGCCGTTCCGCCTTCACATCCTCCGGAACCTGGTCCGGAAGCTCGGCGCCAGGCGTGCCGGGACGGATCGAGTACTTGAAGGAGAAGGCCTGCGCATAACCGACGGTTTCGACAATCCGCATCGTATCTTCGAAATCCTCATCGCTCTCGCCCGGAAAGCCGACAATGAAATCACCCGACATGGCGATGTCGGGCCGGGCGAGACGGATCCGCTCCACGAGACGCAGGTATTCGGCTGCAGTATGGCGCCGGTTCATCGCCTTCAGGATGCGGTCGGAGCCGGATTGAACCGGCAGATGCAGATACGGCATGAGGGACCGCAGCTCGCGGTGGGCCTCGATGAGACGATCGTCCATGTCGCGCGGGTGGCTGGTCGTATAGCGAAGGCGGGCAAGTCCCGGGACCTCCGCCAGCCGATAGAGCAGGTCTCCCAGCCCCCATTCGCGCCCGTCCGGCCCCTCTCCCCGCCAGGCATTGACGTTCTGGCCGAGCAGCGTGACCTCCCTCACTCCCGCATCCGCCAGGCGCCGGGCCTCTTCTAGAATCTGCCTGAGCGGGCGGGAAACCTCTGCGCCGCGGGTGTAGGGAACCACGCAGAAGGTGCAGAACTTGTCGCATCCTTCCTGCACCGTCAGAAAGGAAGTGACACCGCGCGAGCGGATGCGCGCCTTCTCCGCCGCGGGCAGATGCTCGAACTTGTCCTCGACCGCATATTCCGTATCGACGACGCGATTGCCCTGCCGGGCGCGGCGCAACGCATCCGGAAGGCGGTGATAGGTCTGTGGCCCGATGACGACATCGACGGCAGGTGCCCGCCTGAGGATCTCCTCGCCTTCCGCCTGCGCGACGCAACCGGTCACGCCGATCATCAGTTCCCGGCCGTCCTCCTCGCGGGTCTTCTTCATTTCGCGCAACCGCCCCAGCGCCGAATAGACCTTTTCGGCTGCCTTCTCGCGAATGTGGCAGGTGTTGAGCAGGACCAGATCGGCATCTTCCATCTGTTCCGTCGGCGTGTAGCCTTCGCCCGCCAGAACATCGCCCATCCGCACGGAATCATAGACGTTCATCTGGCAGCCGTAGGTCTTGATAAAGACCTTCCGCGTGTTCGCGCCCGCCTCTGTGATGGTTCCGGAGTTCTGAATTGCGATGTCGTTGCTCATGGGGGCTGTTTAGCGCAAGACCAGTTGCAATAGAAGGCCGCAATATGCGGTTGCTAGCCGTAGTCCCTGCCGCGCAGACGCATGAGCAACATTCGCCTGATCTTTGCGGCCACCTCGGCACTCAACACCTTGCGGTTGTCGCCGGCCCGAAAGGCGATTGCCTCTCCGAAGGAGATGTCCACGTCGATGGCCTCGGCTTTCAGAATGCCGATCAGGTGGGGGACGAGCTCGATATCCCCCGGCCAGGCGGCGATCGGACGATGATAGCGCCCCATCGCCATGCCGTAGACGCGCGTGTAGGCGATCGCGACGGGCTGGACATGCACCACGTTGCCCGGCACCGAGGGCACGGCGGCAGCCGCAGCACCGAAGAGGGAGGACTTGATATCCAGAAGCCTGTTACCATCCGATGTGGTCCCCTCCGGGAAAAGGACGACGATCTCCCCCGCCTTCATCCGCTCCGCAATCTCGCTGACCTGTTTTCCCGTCTGGCGCTTCTGCTCACGCGCCACGAAAATCGTCTTCTGCAGCCTTGCGAGGAGACCGAAGACCGGCCAGCCCGCCACCTCGGACTTGGCGATGAAGGCGACGTCGGCGACTGCGCCGAGCACGAGTATATCCTTCCAGGAGGTGTGATTGGATGCGAGCATCAAGGGCCGGCGACGGTCGATGCGCCCATGGAGATGGATGCGGATGCCGAGCAGCCGGCATGCCGCGCGATGCCAGTATCGCGGGATGTAGCGGCGCATCTTCAGATCGAGGGCGAGACCGACGAACTGGAGCGGCAGAAGCACCAGCGTGACGACCGCGAGGGCGACCACAATGACGCCGATCCGCAGCCAGGTGATCAAGCGTCATCCTTGTCCAGCGGCACGCCGTACAATTCCAGGCGGTGGCCGACCAGCCGGAAGCCATGTTCCCGCGCGATGCGCTCCTGCAGGGCTTCGATTTCCGGAGAATGGAACTCGATGACCGTTCCCGATTCGACGTCGATCATATGATCGTGATGTTCCTGCGGAACCGTTTCATAGCGCGAGCGTCCGTCACGGAAATCGTGCTTCTCGATGATCCCCTGGTCTTCGAAGAGCTTGACCGTCCGGTAGACGGTCGAAAGT
>JAEWKX010000270.1 GCA_023393575.1 Pseudomonadota bacterium | reverse complement strand
GTCCTGAAGAAGCCTGAGGAGAGCGTCAGATGGAATGGAGAGGTCGCCGCCAGTCAAGCAATATCGATGACCGGCGCGGGGCGGGCGGTCAAAACCCCTTCGGCCGCGGCGGCCTGCGCATTCCGGTCGGACGCGGCGGCGTGCGGCGCGCCGGTGGCGGCATCGGTATCGGCGGCATCATACTGATCCTCATCATCTCCTGGGTGCTCGGCATCAACCCGCTGACGCTCTTGTCCGGCGGCGACATCGGCCTCGACGGCGGTGGCTACGAGCAGCAGGCTGGCAATCCGACGCCCGCCAACGACGATATGACTGCGTTCGTGCGAACCGTCCTGGCGGAAACGGAGGATACCTGGAACGGCATATTCCAGGCGAGCGGCGAGAACTACCGGGAGCCGACGCTTGTTCTGTTTTCGGGGCAGGTGCAATCGGCCTGCGGCTTCGCGTCGTCGGCCACCGGGCCCTTCTACTGCCCCGGCGACCAGAAGGTCTACCTCGATACCGCCTTCTTCCAGGAGCTTGAGCGACAGTTCGGTGCCTCCGGCGACTTCGCCGAGGCTTACGTGATCGCCCACGAGGTCGGCCATCACGTGCAGAATCTGACCGGGATCCTGCCGCGTTTCAACCAAGCTCGCCAGCGTATGAGCGAGGTGGAGGCCAACCGGATGTCGGTGCGCGTCGAACTGCAGGCGGATTGCTTTGCGGGGGTCTGGGGCAAGTTCACCGACCAGAAGGGTATTCTCGAACAGGGCGACCTGGAGGAGGCGCTCAATGCGGCGCAGCAGATCGGCGACGATACACTGCAGAAGCGCAGCCAGGGCTACGTCGTGCCGGAAAGCTTCAATCATGGCACGTCGGCACAGCGGATGGAATGGTTCCGGCGCGGCTTCGAAAGCGGCGACGTCAACGCCTGCGATACATTTTCCGGCGATCTTTGAAGGGCGGGGGCCGATTCCCGCCACGCCGGTTATTTGTACATGCCCTCACGCAGATTGATGCCGTATTCCCTGTAGGCTTTCAGGGCGCAGAGCATCTGTGTCCATCCGTGACAATTCCCATAGGACGCCGAAAGGCCGTTCGGTGTCTCCTGCCACCCCTCCTCGGCGATCGTGACGAGCGTGCGACCATCGTCCAGCGGTTCGAAGGTCATGGTGACCGTGGTCCGGTAGCTGGCCTCGGTCGCTTCAGGAACTGCCGGATCGGCATCACCGGCGTCCCAGCGCAGGACGATTTTGCGATTTTTCTCGACGCTCACGACCTCGACGGGAAATGCCCCCGGAAAATCATGGAAGTCCCAGTAGACAGTCGCGCCAGTCTCCAGCCGGCCTTTGGCGCCACCGGTCGTGAAGTACCGGGACAATTCCGCCGGATTGACGACTGCTTCGTAGACGTCCTCGACAGGACGTGCAATCCGGCCGGAAACCTTGAACTTGAGTTCCATGACTGCCTCCCTTGTTAGGCCTCAAATAATGTTATAAAAATATAACATGTCAAGCTCGAACCAAGACGATGAAATCTTCAAGGCATTGTCGTCGCCCGTCCGTCGCCGAATTCTCGATGCGCTGAAGGATCACCCACAGACCACGAAACAGCTGTGCAGCCTGTTCGACGGGCTGGATCGGTGCACCGTGATGCAGCATCTGAAGGTGCTCGAGGGGGCGGAACTGGTAATCGCCAGGCGTGAGGGGCGCGAACGCTGGAATCACATGAACCCGCTGCCGATAAAGGCGATCCATGACCGCTGGATCGGCCCCTATGCTGCGCGGGCCGTGGATCTTCTCGACCGGCTGAGGAGCGATCTTGAAACGTAGCCCGCCGAAAGCCGCCTCCGTTCAGGCTTCGTGCTGGTAAGGTTCCGAGCGGGCATCAACATTCTTGGCGGGAGCATCAAAAACATTGAATGTTCCTGTATTGTTTCCTTTTTCCCCGACGGTTATGTAGGCTGCCGGACGAGCCGCTCGTCTTTCCGGAGAAGATCTTGCCGAGTGACGCGCCATGCCTGATCCCAAATTCGTCCGGCGAGGGCTTTTCCTCGTCTTCATGATCCTCTTCCTCGATATCATCGGGAGCGCGATCATCATGCCGGTACTTCCGGCTTTCCTCCAGGAACTCACCGGCGACAGCGTCAGCGATGCCGCGGTGGACGGCGGCTGGCTGCTGCTGATCTACTCGGCGATGCAGTTCCTGTTCGCTCCGCTCCTCGGCAATCTCAGCGACCGCTTCGGCCGCCGGCCGATCCTGCTGCTCTCGGTCCTTACCTTCGCGCTCGACAATTTCATCTGCGCTGTCGCCACCGGTTACTGGATGCTGTTCCTCGGCCGGGTTTTCGCGGGCATCAGCGGCGGCAGTTTTGCAACGTGTTCGGCGTATATCGCCGATATCAGCAACGACGAAAACCGGGCGAAGAATTTCGGGTTGATCGGAATTGCCTTTGGTGTCGGTTTTACCGTGGGACCGGTGATCGGCGGGCTTCTCGGCGAGTTCGGTCCCCGCGTGCCGTTCTTCGGCGCGGCGGTCCTTTCGTTCGTCAACTTCGTCGCCGCCTGGTTCCTGCTGCCAGAGACGCTGGACGCCACCAACCGCCGACGGTTCGACTGGCGGCGTGCCAATCCTCTGGGGGCGCTGAAGCAGATGCGCAATTATCCGGGCATCGGCGCCGTGCTGACTGTGCTGTTCCTGTACTGGCTGGCCCATGCGGTCTATCCCTCCGTCTGGGCCTTCGTTTCGGCCTATCGCTACGGCTGGAGCGAGGGAGAGATCGGCCTTTCGCTCGGCCTGTTCGGTATCTGCGCGGCGGTGGTGATGGCAACCGCGCTACCACGCATCGTGCCGGTGCTCGGCGAGTGGCGGACGGCCCTGTTGGGATTGAGCTTCTCGTGCATCGGCCTTTTCGGCTACGCGCTCGCCTGGGAAGGCTGGATGGTCTATGCGGTGATCCTCCTGACGACCATCGAGAACGTCGCCGACCCGCCGTTGCGCAGCATCGCCGCCGGCAAGGTCCCGCCGTCCGCGCAGGGAGAACTGCAGGGTGCCATGACGAGCATCACCAGCCTCACGACAATCGTCGGTCCGCTGATCTTCACGCAGGTGTTCGGAGGCTCTACAGGAGAGGGCGCGCCCGTCGAGTTCGCAGGCGCCCCTTACCTGCTGGCGGCGGGGTTTGTCTTTCTCGCCGTCGTCGTGCTTGCGCGCAGGGTTGTTCCGGACGTTGCGGCGGCGAGACGCCAAACCATCACCTGTGGTGAAG
>JAEWKX010000246.1 GCA_023393575.1 Pseudomonadota bacterium | reverse complement strand
GGGCAGCCAGTACGACATCTGGCAGATCACCGACATCACCTCGGAACGCGACGACCAGGAACGGTTCTTCCGCGAGTTGCAGAACGCCATCGACTACCTCGATCACGCACCCGCCGGGTTCTTCTCGGCCGGGCGCAGGGGAGAGATCTTCTACATCAACGCCACGCTGGCCGAGTGGCTGGGAATCGACCTCACCAAGTTCGCGCCGCGTTCGCTGACCATTGCCGACATGGTGGCCGGGGAAGGCATGGCACTCATCCATTCGGTGCAGGCTGCTCCGGGGCTGCAACGCACCGAGACGCTCGATCTCGACCTGCGGCGCACCAACGGCCAGAGTGTGCCCGTGCGGTTGCTGCACAGCGTCACGTCGATGCGAGACGGCGCGCCGGGTGAAAGCCGGACGATCGTGCTGATGCGGCAGCCGGGCGCGGAAGGCGACCAGTCCGCGTCCGCCATGCGGTTCACGCGCTTCTTCAACAACACGCCCATGGCGATTGCCTCCGTCGACGGGAACGGCAAGATCCTGCGCATCAATGCGCCCTTCCTGCGGTTGTTCGCAGGCGTGGTATCGCGCGATGACGTCGAGGCCGACGCCCATCTGGAGGCGATCATTCACGAAGGGGCTCGCCAGCAGTTGATGGACGCGCTCGCCGCCGCCAAGGACAGGCAGGGCGATATTGCGCCGATCGACTGCCGCCATCCCGGCGACGAAAGCCGCTATGTCCGCTTCTACGTCAACGCAGTGATCGACGAGAGCGACGAGGCCCCGGAAGAAGTTGCGATCGTCTATGCCGTCGAGACGACGGAGCAGAAGGCGCTCGAGACGCAGATGGCACAGACGCAGAAGATGAACGCCGTGGGCACGCTCGCCGGCGGCATTGCGCACGATTTCAACAATGTGCTGACCGCCATCCTGCTCTCCTCCGATCACCTGCTGCTTCAGGCGCGGCCGTCAGACGCGCGCTTCGCCGCCCTCATGGAGATCAAGCGAAACGCCAACCGTGCCGCGGTCCTGGTGCGACAGCTCCTGGCCTTCTCGCGCAAGCAGACCATGCGCCCGGCCGTCCTCAACCTGACGGACGTTGTCGGTGATCTGCGGATGCTGGTCGACCGGCTGATCTCCGGCACCAACGTGAGGCTCGAGGTAGACTACGGCCGGGATCTGTGGCCGGTGCGTACCGACCTGTCGCAGTTCGAGCAGGTGCTGATCAACCTCTGCGTCAATGCCCGTGATGCGATGCCGGAGGGCGGGCGGATCCTCCTCAAGACGCGCAATGTGGCGGCTGAGGAAACGACGAACTATCCGCAGGCGGATCTTCCTGCCGAGGATTTCGTCATGATCGAGGTCTCCGACACCGGAACGGGCATCCCGCCGGAGATCATGGACAAGATCTTCGAACCGTTCTTCACGACCAAGGAAGTGGGCAAGGGTACCGGCCTCGGGCTTTCCATGGTCTACGGCATCGTCAAGCAGTCGGGCGGATACATCTATCCGGAATCGGAACCCGGCAGCGGCACCAGTTTCCGCATCTTTCTGCCGCGGCATATCGCCGAGGTGCAGGCCCCCGCGGACGAGGCGCCGACGGCAAATGACGGCGCATCCGTGCTCAAAACGCCCGCCGTACCGACGCGGGAGCCGGTGGATCTCACCGGAAATTCCGCCGTCGTTCTGCTCGTCGAGGACGAGGAAGCGGTGCGCCGTGGCGGCAAGCGGATGCTGGAGACGCGCGGCTACACCGTTCACGAGGCCGGATCGGGAGTAGAGGCGCTCGAAATCATGGATGAACTCGAGGGCAAGGTCGATATCGTCGTATCCGACGTGGTGATGCCGGAAATGGACGGTCCCACGCTCCTGGGGGAATTACGTAAGAAATACCCCGACCTGAAGTTCATCTTCGTTTCAGGTTATGCGGAGGACGCTTTCGCCCGCAACCTGCCGGAGGACGCCAAGTTCGGCTTCCTTCCCAAGCCGTTCTCGCTCAAGCAACTGGCTGTCGCGGTTCGCGAGATGCTCGATAGCTGATCCTCCTGCGCAAGCCGCTGCCGGGAGATGGCTCGCCCCTCAACCGCGGCGGGCGACCAGAATTCCGGCAAGCACCACGGCGCCGCCCAGCGCCTGCAGCGGGCCGATGGCTTCCGATAAAATCCACCAGGCCAGGATGGCGGCGACGACGGGCTGCAGGAGAAGGGTGAGCGAGGAGAAGGCGGCAGGCAGGTAAGCGAGCGCATAGGTGATTGCCACCTGTCCCCCGGCATGGCTGATGAAGGCAAGGCCTGCCACGATACCCCAGCCATGAAGGCTGTGCGGAAGGATGTCTCCTTCGAAATACAGCGCGAACGGCAAGATGGAGAGCGCGGCGGAGGCCGAGCTCCAGATCATGATCCGGTTTGTTCCGAACCGGCTGCGCAGACGACCGATGGCGAGGATGTAGCAGGCATAGAAGACCGCGGCGACGATGGCCGTGGCGTCGCCCCAAAGCTGCCCGCCGCCGATGGCCGCCGGCCCGCCCTTCAGGACGACGACGCCGACGAGCGCCAGCGCCAGCC
>JAEWKX010000224.1 GCA_023393575.1 Pseudomonadota bacterium | reverse complement strand
ACGCCTGCTCGTCCTGCCCGCCATAGGCATGGCTCATCCCCATGCAGCCGAGGCCGACGGCGGAGACGGTGAGATGTGGTCCAAGCTGTCTCGTCTTCATGGGGTTCTTCCTGCTTCAGAATTCGATGCGATAGCGGATGTGGTTGTCGGTCTCGACATAGCTGTCGTAGAGCCGGCGGGCGCCTGGATTGTTCTCCGCGGTATGCCAGTAGAGACGCGACCAGCCGCGTTCCCTGCAAAGCGCCACCAGGTCGTCGAGGAGTGCCCGGCCGACGCCCCTGCCACGCGCCTCCCCATCGACGAACAGGTCTTCCAGATAGCAGTCGAGGCTCGTGATCCAGGTGCCTTCGTGCGTCAGCGACAGGGTGAAGCCGGCAACCTCGCCGTCCAGTTCCGCCACCCGCATGAAGATCGCCGACCCGTTGCTCATGGCCTTGGCCCAGGTGGCGTCGGTGATGGCTGGGTCGAGCGTCAGTTCGTAGAAGGTGAGGTAGTCCGCCCATAGCCGGCGCCAGGCGGCTTCGTCCTTCGGCTCGGCGGCACGTACAGTCACGGCTGGCTTGTCGGTCACGGCTTAGGCTCCGGCTTCGTCGAGCAGCTTCATCTGGTCCGCCGACAGGGAGAGATCCGCCGCGGCCATCATCGTTTCCAGTTGTGCCAGGCTGGTAGCGCTTGCGATCGGCGCTGTGAGGCCCTTCTTTTGAATGAGCCATGCAAGAGCGATCGTTGCCGGCTCCGCATCCGTCTCGACGGCAAGCTCGTCGAGTGCGGCGAGGATGCGGAAGCCCTTGTCGTTCAGGTAGTCGCCGACGCGATAGCCGCGGGAGGAACCCTCGGTGTCTTCCGCGCTCCTGTATTTTCCGGTGAGGAAGCCCGCCGCCAGCGCATAGTAGCTGATAACGCCCAGTTCCTCGCGGGTGCAGAGGTCGGCAAGCGGACCCTCGAACTTGTCGCGCGTGTAGAGATTGTATTCCGGCTGGATGACGTCGTAGCGCGGCAGGCCATGGTGCGCGGCGGCCTCAAGCGACGCCCGCAAATGGTGGACATCGAAATTCGAGCATCCGATGGCGCGCACCTTGCCTTCCTGCTTCAGGCGATCGAAGGCGGCAAGCGTCTCCTCGTGCGGCACCTCGTCATCCGGCTTGTGGGCGAAGTAGAGATCGATGTAATCGGTGCCGAGGCGCTTGAGGGACGCTTCCACGGCTTCTGCGATCCATCCTGCGGACAGCCCGGTCTTGCGGCCCCTGTTGTCGAAGCCGACCTTGGTGACGATGACTGCCCGGTCGCGCGCGACGTGGCCGCGTTTCAGCCACTTGCCGATGATCGTTTCGCTTTCGCCGCCGCCATGGCCGTCGACCCAGGCGGAATAGACATCGGCGGTGTCGATGCAGTTGAAGCCGGCATCGAAGAACCGGTCGAGCAGGTCGAAGGAGGTCTTCTCGTCGGCGGTCCAGCCGAAGACGTTGCCGCCGAAAACGATCGGCGCGATGGAAAGGCCGGTTCGGCCGAGGGCCCGCTGTTCCATGGAGACTCCGTTGGTTTGGGGAGGAAGATCGTGTCCCGAATGTATGGCGCGGGCGGCGGCTGTCAAAGCGAGAATTTCTGATTCTCCGGCAGAGCGTGTTCCCGCGTTGCATCAGGCCCCGAGCGCACCTATGGTGCCGCCCGACCTGGTGCAAGGAGGAAAAGCTGCTGCGTTTCGGGGTGTTGGCGACGGCAAAGATAGGCCGGGAGTTTGTGGTTCCCGCGATCCAGGATGCGGAGAACTGCGTGGTGAGCGCCATCGCAAGCCGCGACCTTTCGAAGGCCCGCGCGATGGCCGACCGGTTCTCCGTACCGCACGCCTTCGGCTCCTACGAGGAGATGCTGGCCTCCGATATGATCGACGCGGTCTATATCCCGCTGCCGACCAGCCAGCATGTCGAATGGTCGATCAAGGCGGCCGATGCCGGCAAGCACGTTCTGTCGGAAAAGCCGATCGCGCTGAAGGTGGAGCAGATCGAGACGCTGATTGCCGCGCGCGACCGCAACAAGGTGGTGATCTCGGAAGCCTTCATGGTGACCTATGCGCCGGTCTGGCTGAAGGTGCGCGAACTCCTTTCCGAAGGTGCGATCGGGCGGCTGCGCCATGTGCAGGGCGCCTTCACCTATTTCAACCGCGATGCTTCCAACATGCGCAACATTCCGGAACTCGGGGGCGGGGCGCTGCCCGACATCGGCGTCTATCCGACGATCACCACGCGCTTTGCGACCGGCAAGGAACCGCTGCGCATCCAGGCGGTGACGGAGCGCGATCCCGAGTTCGGCACGGATATCTATTCGAGCGTCAAGGCCGATTTCGGCGATTTCGAGATGAGCTTCTATGTCGCGACCCAGATGGCGAACCGCCAGACCATGGTCTTCCACGGCACGGAGGGATACATTGAGGTGAAGTCTCCCTTCAATGCCGACCGCTGGGGCGCCGAGGAGATCGAGCTTACCAACCAGAAGCACACGCAATCGCAGATCTTCCGCTTCCAGGACAGCCGCCAGTACCGCCGCCAGGCGGAGGCTTTCGCGCGGGCCGTGGCCGGGGAGAATGTCGAGGTCGTGTCGCTGGAAAATTCGCTGAAGAACCAGAAGTTCATAGACGCCATCTACAGCGCCGGCAGCCATGACGGCTGGGAAGCGGTGTAAGCCTCAGCCCCGCCAGCGGCGGATACGCCACCATCCGAAAACGCCGAACGGCAGCGCACCCAGCCACGATACCATGAGATGCGCGAGCGGCTGAACATGCGGCGCCCGGACGGTCAGTGCGACGAAGATGCCGTAGCCGAGGATCAGCGCGACGATTGCGAGTGGCCGGAGTCCGGGCGGGTAGCCTCGCCCGCCCGGATCGGCCATGGAACGACCCAGCACCGACAGGAGGGTCAAGCTGCCGCCCAGCGAGAACAACCGGCATACCGAGGTGTTCGCATGAGTGGCGGAGGACAGGACCAGAAACAGGGCCGCATCGGCCACCACCAGCATTGCGATCAGAAGCAGCAGGCGCCGACGGGTTCCCACGGGGATCAGCCGTTGATCGCCAGAAGCCCGGCGAAGATCAGCGCCGTACCGAGCGCATAGCGCAGCGTCAGCGGCTCGCCGAAGAAGAACTGCGCCAGCAGCGGCACGAAGCAGAAGGTCAGCCCCATGAAGGAATAGGCGACCGTCAGCGGAACGATTTTCAGCACATGGATCCATACGATGGTGCCGAAGCCGTAGAGGACGAGGGCTGCGATCAGCATCGGATTGGCGGTCAGCATGACAAGCCCGCGTAACGAAAGGTCTCCCGCCGTCGAGCTGGCCAGCTTGAACAGGACCTGGCCCATCGCAATGAGCAGCGGGGTGCCGATGAGACCGACCCAGGTGGCGGGAGAAAGTGTGGCGAGCATCGACCTCTCCTAACCCGGACGATCTTCACAGTAGAAGATATCCCGCCCGATATCCTGGCAGACGTAGACCTCTGGAACCGGGTGCACCGCGCGCAGGAAGGAATGCGTGTAGGGAAAGAAGTTGAAGTGCGGATTGAAGGTGTAGCGGTATTCCCGCTCACGCGGCACCACGATGATCAGCCGTCGTCTCGCAATGCGCCTCAGCTCCGCGATGGCCTTCTGGTAGTTCAGCACGTGTTCGATGACATGCGTGCAGACAACGGTGTCGAACTCGCCGTCGTCGAAGGGAAGGTACTCGACCTTCGCGGCGATGTATTAGACCCCCGGAATGCTTGCGGCATCCTCCACCACGAAGTCAACGCCGACGAGCCGCGTGAGATCCGGATGGCCGGCGCGGATATGGGTAAGCAGTGCGCCGGTGCCGCACCCCACGTCGCAGACGCTGGTTCCGGTGATCATCTCGCCGATGCGGCGAATGCACGCCCTGGAATTGTCCGTTCCCGCGTGGACGCGGGGATGGTTTCGGTAGAGGTCCGCATATTCCTCTGCGGTGAGGAACGGCGCCCGCGCGCGAAAGCTTGCGAGGCGCGGAACATGCTCGCCCCAGGCGCGCCTGGCAAGCCAGAGGAAAAGTGCCGAGTCACGCAATGCAGGCGGCAACAGGTCCTCGATCACGAAGCGGATGCGGTTGGTCGTCTCGCGATTCATGCAGCGTCGGTCCTGCGTTCCCCGACATGGTGTTGGCCGGGCGGGACCTTCCGCTGCCCCCTTGCGGTGATACCCGCGGGCATGCGCATGTAATGCAGCCGAAGCTGCTCGTTGCGCGCCCGCGAGAGCGAGTCGAGCACCAGGCCGGCGGTGAAGATCAGGAGCGACATCATCATCAGCGCCATGGACAGGATCCAGGTCGGTACCCGGCTCACATAGCCGGTGGCGAAATACTCCGCCAGCACCGGCAGCATGAACGCGATGCTCGCCGCCATGATCGCGGCACTGATCGTTCCGAAGAAGACGAAGGGACGGGTTTCCTTCATCAGCATGACGAACATCCAGAGGATCCTGCCGCCGTCCCGGAAGGTCGAGAGCTTGGAATGCGACCCCTCCGGCCGGCGGCCGTAATGCAGCTCGATCTCGCTGACCGGCAGCTTCAGCCGCGAGGCATGCACGGACATCTCTGTCTCGATCTCGAAGCCGTTGGAGACGGCGGGGAAGCTCTTGACGAAGCGGCGCGAGAACGCCCGGTAACCGGAGAAGATGTCGGTGAAATCGCGACCGAAAATACTCCGGTAGAGGAGGTTGAAGAGCCGGTTCCCGGTGGCATGGCCCTGGCGGCCGGCATCGGCCAGCACGCCCCGACGGGTACCCACCACCATATCGACCTGCTCGGTCATGAGCGTGCGGACGAGCTCCTCGGCATCTGCGGGCGAATAGGTGCCGTCGCCGTCGGCCATCACATAGATGTCGGCGTCGATATCGGCAAACATCCGGCGCACGACATGGCCCTTGCCCTGTCGCCTTTCCCGCACGACCGTGGCGCCGGCGAGCATCGCCTTCAGTGCCGTGCCGTCAGTGGAATTGTTGTCGTAGACATAGATGCATGCGCCGGGCACCCCCTCGCGAAAGCCCTGCACGACGTCCGCGATCGTCGCCGCCTCGTTGTAGCAGGGCAGGAGAATGGCGATGTCGTGCTGTCCTGCAGTCATGATTTTCACTCTCGGCACGGAAAATCGGCGCAGGAGTTCCCGGCGCGACCGCTTTACTATTTCTTGGGAAGGTTAAGGCTAGGTTTCCGGCTATCGAAACGGAAGCCACGCCGCCAATGACAGACGTGATCGGTGCAGGTCATCGGAAGAGCAGCAAGGGCGCATCGCAGCTCCCGGCACGGCCCTCGCTCGTAACGTTCCTATACGCGGCGGCGACGATCGTCGCGCTCCTGGCGATGTCCGTCCCGTCGGCAAAGGATTATGTCGGCGACGACAATGACGACATCATGCGCCTCGTCCAGGTGAGGGATCTTCTGGACGGGCAGGGCTGGTTCGACCTGACGCAGCACCGGCTGGGGCTCGAGGGCGGGACGCCGACGCACTGGTCGCGGCTCGTCGACCTGCCGCTGGCCGCCCTGGTCCGGACGGGTTCTCTGTTCCTGACACCAACGAATGCCGAAGCGATGGCCTTGACCGCCTGGCCGCTGTTCCTGATTCCCTTCCTGCTCTATCCGCTCGGGCTTGCGGCCCGTCGGCTGGCAGGGCCGGTGGCGATGCATGTCACACTCGGGCTGGGCTGCCTCTTCGCCTTCACCTGCATCCGCTTCCATCCCGGCGCCATCGACCATCACAACCTCCAGCTCGTGCTGGCGGCCTGGATAGCGGCGATGCTCGTCGATCCTCGCCATCGCCCATCGAGCTACGCGACGGCGGGCATCGCTTGCGCACTCTCCCTCGCGGTCGGCGTGGAAATGGTGCCTTTCGTTGCGGCCGCCTGTCTCTGCGTCGCGCTGCAATGGATCCGTGGCGATGCCGTAGGCGCTGCGGTTCGGTCTTTCGGTATTGCCCTCGCCGTCACCATCTCCATCGTCTTCTTCCTGACCGTGCCCCCGAGCGCCTACGGCGTGGTGACCTGCGACAGCCTGTCCCTCGGTTTCTATGCCCTGTCGGCCATGGGAGGAGCCCTGCTGGCCGGTGCCAGCTGGATGCCGATTGGCGGCAGTATCCGGGGCAGGCTCGGGCTTGCTGCCGTCATGGCGGCGGTGCTGGGTACAGCCGCTCTGGTGATCGCGCCGCAATGCCTCGGCAATCCGTTGAGCAGCCTCGACCCGATGCTGGTTACGCTGTGGCTGGATGCGGTGACCGAGGCGCAGTCCTTCGGTGCGCTTCTGTCGGACGCTCCATACAGCTTGGGGGGCTATTACGCGGTCGGCTTCCTGGCCATGGCGGTGTGCCTGTTCCGTGCCCTCCGGGGCGAGGCGCGGGAGGCACATCTCGTGCTGCTGCTGCTCGTCGGCACCGGCTGGGCGGTGGCCCTCCTCCAGGTTCGCGGCTTCTTCTTCGCAAACATGCTCGCGATCCTCCCGCTTTCGCTGCTGATCGCCGATCTGCGGCTGGGGTCGCAGGCGGATCCGGAAAATCCCAATGCGGCCTTCGCCTATGTGGCTGCCGTGCTTCTATCCGTCCCGGCGGTCTGGGCGCTGGCCGGGGCGATGCTCAGCGACGGGGTGGAGACGCCGATCGGCATGGAGACGGTGGCGCAGGACAGCGGTTCACGTCCCCAAAGCGGTGAGTGCACCACGGAAGACGGGCTGCCTCTCCTGGCGGAACTGGAACCTGGCGTCGTCGCGGCGCCTTCGAACAGCGGTGCCGAGATACTGCGCTTCACCGGGCATAGGGTGCTGGCCGCTCCCTATCACCGCAACCAGGCCGGGATGTTGACGGAGCTGCATATCGGGCTGGCGCCGCCGGACGAGGCCCGGGCGTTCCTGGAGGGTGCCGGCGTCACACTGCTTGCATTCTGCCGATCCGATCCACAAACCCTGTCGCTGATCCGAATGAAGGCCGACGGACTGTATGCCTCCCTCTCGCGCGGAGAGGTGCCGCCCTACCTGCATCTCATCGGAGCTTCCGAGGGTGGCTTTGCGATCTACCGCGTGGAGGCGCGCCGGTGATACCGCGAGGCACCCGCTGTCTCAGGTGTAGCGCCGCCGCATGACGAGAAAAATGCCCAGAAGGTGCAGGAGGCCCAGGTTGTATCCCGCGAGGGCATAGACGAGCTTGCCGACCGGCCAGCCGCCTGTCGAAATGGCGCCCGCCAGCAGGAAGACGAAGACGATCAGCACCGCGACCAGGGCGATGGAAAATGCGGACCTCAACAGGCCTGCAGACAGTCCCAGCAATGTGCCAACGACCAAGAGCACGACATCTTCCTCGTGGATAGGAAGCACGATCCTACGACCGAACTTGCTAACAATAGTTTGCCGTATTGCGCCGGAATGGCGCCGCACGAGTTTTCAAATTTTCGCGAAGGAGGGGAATTTACACCTGTTTCAGAGGAGCAGGTCCGCCGAACTTTGCGGATGGACGAGATAGGGCCCAAGGGCCTCGGGCGTGGGACCGTCCCAGAACAGGTTGATGTAGAAGCCGGTGCGCGGCCCCGTCAGCGCGATTGCCTCGCCCTCGAAGGTGGCGGTTTCGCGCGTCGCATGATGAAGCATGCCGGAGCCGAAGAGGAGATCGATCGCATAGCGCGTACCGAGCGCCTCGCCGTCGCACGGCAGGCAGAGTGTGCCGGTTTCGCCGATCGGGCAGGGGATGCCGATCGTTTCCAGAACGACGGAAGCTTCGGATGGATCGGCGAAACGGAGAAAGAGCATTGTATCAAGGGACATGGGGAACCGTCTTTGCCTGCAGGGATGTCTCGGTCATCCGGAACGGCCAGAGGACCAGACCCCGGTACCGGCCGCTGGCGAAGTTGCCGTCGCCGTCCCTGCCGAGATAGGCCGGGACCCGGGCGGCGTCGATGGGAAACGCATGCGATGCGACGCTGGCACCATTGTGGCAGCCGGCTTTCCCCGAAGCATCGAAGGTGAATGCGCAGCCAAGGGTCGGAGGCGGGCTAGCCAGGCCGGCGCCGATCGGAAGTGGGGTTTCGGTGCCGACGGCAAGGCCGGTGCCGTCGCCGCCGATGGAGAGAAGGCCCGTATCGCCGCCCGCGCCCAGCAACCGTCCCCCCGCGCCGGACAAATCCTCCGCCTGGACAAGCACGCTCGCCGCGTCCCGCTGGAGGAGCGCTTCGCCGGTGGGCGACAGCCGGCATCGGTCGGCGGCCCGGATGGCGGCGGAATTGCCTGTCGGCATGTACGAGGTGACGAAGGGTGACGGTTCGAGCTGGAACCCGCCGAAATAGTTGGCAGTCATGTCGGCAGCGCGATTGGCCTGCGCGTTGACGCTGATCAGGTCACCGGTGGCCAATGTCGGGACGAAGGTAAAGGACAGGCGATAGATGCCGCCCGACAGCGGCTGTATCCTGATGTCCGAGGGCGCGTTTCTTTGTCCGTTGGACGGAATGGAGACGTGCGCCGTCGTCAGCGGTGCAGGCGCCGCCGGCCAGCTGATCTGCACCGTCGTCTGCCAGAGCGCATCCGTATTGTTGTAGAGGCCTAACCATGACACGCCTCCATCCTGCCGGCTCACGAAGACGGAGAACGTGTACTGCATGCCGTCGACGATGCTGGCCTGCTGTTGCAGTCCGCCGAACACCTCCCCCGACCGGCGAACGCTTTCGAGCGTCAGGGATCCGGATGTCATCGTCTGCCCCGGAAGAAGGGACGCGGACTTGATCCAAGAAGCCGCCGACAATGTCTGCGAGTAAAGCAGCATGTTCGTCGAAGGGCGTTCCAGAAGCAGCGCGCCGGTGCCGGTCGCCCAGTCGGAGCGGGGCTCGTCGATGGCGGCAAGCTGCAACCGGCCGGAGGCGTCGACGTAGCTTGCGGCACTGCTGCGCGAATACGAGAAGAGATCGGCGAGGCCGGATGGAGACAGCTGTGAGAGGGCAGCCGGCGTCGAGGATCCGATCGCCTGCGTCTCTACCCGGGTGACCGCAAAGCGCCCTCGGCAGAAATCCGCAACGAAAGAGGGACCCGAGGGAAGACCCGTGGCTTCCGAAATGGCGGTGTAGGCCGGCTGGCTGAACCAGGCGGGAGGAGAGGCTGCGGTGAGCCCCAGGCCGAGCGAAAGCAACGTCATCACACCAGCCCCACCAGGTCGGTGCACGTCGTGCCGGTCGCAAGGATCCGCGTCGCGCGGACGGGAAGAATGGTGCCCGACGAAACCGACGCGAATGCCAGCGTCTCTCCGGTCAGCATACGGACGGTGACGTTGCCGCCGGACCCCACGTAGATCGCGCGCGTCGTTTCCGGCAGGTCGGTCGCATCACTGGGCGTCACGGCGAAGCCGGAAGCAGCGGGACCGGACAAGGAGGCTTGAACATTGGCAAAGCGATCGGTCATTTCTGGTCTCCATTGTGATCCGCCCATTGTCCGGTGGAGTTCGGGGCGGGGGATGAACAGAGTGCGGAAAAAGTCTCCGGACCTTGTGACGGAATCTTCGATTGGAAATAGAGCTATTGAGTTCAAGCGGTTACAGCCATGCCTCGAATCCGGACGCCGGGCGGTTTGCTTTGGACGCGAAATTTCTCCACCGGATCATCCCCATGAAGCGGCAGCCGGGGGAGGTGAAATCAAGTTTCCATTCCTATAGAAGGATGGCATGAGTACCTTTGCCGCCAAGGATTCGCCGACCAATCTCGTCGAAATCTCCGTTTCCGAACTGTCCGGCTCGATCAAGAGGACGGTGGAGACCGCCTTCGACCAGGTGCGCGTACGCGGCGAGATCTCGGGCTATCGCGGGCAGCACTCCTCCGGCCATGCCTATTTCTGCTTGAAGGACGACCGGGCGCGCATCGACGCGGTGATCTGGAAAGGAACGTTTCCCCGCATCCGGTTCAGGCCGGAGGAGGGAATGGAGGTCATCGCCACCGGCAAGGTGACGACCTTCCCGGGCTCTTCGATATACCAGATCGTCATCGAGAGCCTGGAGCCGGCCGGTGCCGGCGCGCTGATGGCGTTGCTGGAGGAACGCCGCCGCAAGCTGGCGGCCGAAGGCCTGTTCGATACGGAGCGCAAGAGACCGCTGCCCTTCCTGCCGAAGGTGATAGGCGCCGTGACCTCGCCGACGGGGGCGGTCATCCGCGACATCCTGCACCGGATCAGCGACCGCTTCCCCGTCCACGTGATCGTCTGGCCCGTCAAGGTGCAGGGCGAGGGCTCCGGCGAGGAGGTTGCCGCGGCCATCCGCGGCTTCAACGACCTGACGGCGGACGGACAGATCGCCAGGCCCGACGTGCTGATTGTCGCGCGCGGTGGCGGCAGCCTGGAGGACCTATGGGGCTTCAACGACGAGGTCGTCGTCCGGGCCGCGGCGGCCTCCACGATCCCACTGATCGCCGCCGACGGGCACGAGACGGACTGGACGCTGATCGACCATGCAGCCGACCGCCGCGCGCCCACCCCGACGGGCGCTGCCGAAATGGCGGTGCCGGTGAAGGCGGAGCTCGACGCGCAGGTCGCGAGCCTCGCGGCGCGCCTGCGGGGCTGTGCGAGCCGCCATATGGAGCATCGCCGCCAGTCGGTGCGCGCTCTGGTACGGGCTCTGCCGTCGCTCGACCAGTTGCTCGCCCTGCCGCGCCGCCGTTTCGACGAGGCCGCCGCGGGCCTGGGACGAGGCCTGGAGCGAACCACCGTGGTCAAGCGTCGCAGCCTGGAGCGGGCGACGGCAGGATTGCGGCTCGAGCTTCTGGTAAGCCGGATAGCCGAGCGCCGGGGCTTCATCGGCGAACAGGTCCTGCGCAAGGAGCGATGCCTGGAGCGGCACATGCTGAAGGAGCACAACCGCGTCTCCCGCGCCGCGACCGCGCTTTCGGCTCTGCCGGCGCGGCTGACCGGGCACCTGCAGCGCGAGCGTCAGCATGTGGCCTCGCTGATGCGGCAAGCGGATACGGCTGTCTCGCACGCGCTGGCGAAGGACCGCAGCATGATGGGAGCCCAGGACCGGATACTGCAGTCGCTGTCCTACAAGAACGTACTGAAGCGCGGCTACGCCGTGGTGCGCGATGCCGGGGACCGGCCTGTCACCCGTGCCGCGGCCATCGGTGCCGGGCAAACCCTGGCCATCGAATGGGCGGATGGACGCATCTCTGCGGTGGCGGGTGCCGATGCCGCGACGGTGCCGCCGCCGACACCGACCACGGAGGTTCCCCGTAAGAAGCCGAAGCCGGTGACGGTGTCCGAGCCGCCGAAGCAGGGCAGCTTGTTCTGACGATTTCCGTCCGTGCGGCGGTGCCCTTAAATTCTGCTCGCGCTCGCCTATCTCCTCCAGGGGCGGCCTTATCCGTATTTGGCATCAGGAGCGAGTGATGAAGGGAATATTTTCTGCCGCTGCCATGGGCATCCTGCTCAGCGCCGCGGTTGCCGAGCCGTCGCAGGCCGAACAGAGCGAGCTTTCAGCCTTCCTGTTCGGGCGGTACTACGATGATGGCGTAACCGCCATTTCGATAACCCAGGATCCTTCGGAAGACGAGCGTCATCCATCTTACTTCCTCTATCCGGCACGCATGCGCATAGCCCAACGGATCGTGATGGGCGATCCCGCATTGCTGGATGCGTTGGCGCGTCGCAAGATCGCCGTACGCAACGTGCTCTGGGTGCAGACTGCCGCCAATGGCGGCAGGATCATCTACTATCGCTGACTTTCGGTGGTGGACCGCTTGCCCGTCGTTCGGCGTTCGGAAATTAGGCCCATTTGCCCTTTCGCATCACCGGCACGCGTGAGCCATCCGCCCTGATGCCGTCGATATCGACCTTGTCGGAACCGATCATCCAGTCGATGTGGATGAGGCTGGAATTGCCGCCCTGGGCGGCGATCTGCTCCTGGCTGAGCGAGGCGCCGTCGAGGAAGCACTTCGAATAGCATTGGCCGAGTGCGATGTGGCAGGAGGCGTTCTCGTCGAAGAGGGTGTTGTAGAACAGGATGCCGCTCGCCGAGATCGGCGAGGAATGCGGCACCAGTGCCACTTCGCCAAGGCGGCGGGCGCCTTCGTCGGTGTCGAGCACCTTGTTGAGGACCGCCTCGCCCCTGGATGCCTTCGCTTCGACGATGCGGCCGCCTTCGAAGCGCACTTGGATCTCGTCGATCAGCGTACCCTGGTGCGACAGCGGCTTGGTGGACGAGGCATAGCCTTCGACCCTCATCGCATGGGGGGTGGTGAAGACCTCTTCCGTCGGGATGTTCGGGTTGCAGGTGACGCCGTTCTTGGCGGTGGAGGCGCCGCCGTGCCATTCATGGACGTCCGCCAGGCCCACCGTCAGGTCGGTGCCGGGGCCGGTGAAATGCAGGGCCGAGAACCGCTCGCCGTTCAGCCAGGACGACCGCGTTTTCAGGTTGGCATTGTGCTCGGCCCAGGCTGCGATCGGATCGGCGACATCGACGCGCGAGGCAGCGAAGATGGCCTCGGCCAAACGTAAGACCGCTTCATCCTCGGGAAGCTCCGGGAAGACGACCTTCGCCCAGGAGGGGTTGGGGTAGGAGACGATGTTCCAGTTGATGTCGAAGTTGGAGATCTTCTCCAGAGCCGGCTTGTAGGCCGTGGAGTTCGCCCGGTTGGCGCGTGCCACCCTGGCGGGATCCTGACCGGAAAGCAGAAGCGGGTTGTCGCCGGCGATCGCGAGCCGTGCGGCGCCATCGGCATAGGCTTTCGCCATGCCTTCGTAGAGCCAGCCCGCGGCCCTCTCGAAGCTCGCATCCGCTGCATGCGCATAACGGGCGAGGGTCGTCTCCTCGTCGGAATAGAAGGTGGTGACGAGCCCGGCACCGGCCATGTAGGCGTGCTTGGTAATGAGGCGTACCAGCGGCAGGGCCGCCAGCGGCGCCGTCATGACGAGATCCTGATCGCGCTGCAGCTGCAAGCCGACCTTAACGGCAACCTCCGCCAGCTTGTCGAGTTTGATCGGGTCGATGGTCGTCTTGATCTCGGAATGGATGTTCATGGTCACTGTCCTGTCTGAGGAGGTTCAGGGAGACATAATACGCTTCGGTTGCGGTTTGAAGTTATTCCGCAACGAGCGGGGCGGCGACCGCCTTCAGGACCGCCTGGGCGTCGATGGGCGCAAGTCGCACCTGCAGGCCCCGCTGCCCTCCGTTGATGTAGACATAAGGTTCGCCGAACGCCCGTTCCTCGATGGCGGTCGCAACCGTCTTCTTCTGCCCGAACGGACTGATGCCGCCGACATGGTAGCCGGTCATCCGTTCCGCGTCGGCAGGCTTCATCATGGCGGCCGACTTGCCGCCGAAGGCCGCCGCAAGTTTCTTCATGCTGACCTCCCTGTCGGACGGCACGACGACGCAGACCGGCTTGCCGTCCACCTCCGCCATTAGCGTCTTCAACACCCGGTGCGGCGGCTCCCCGATCGCTTCAGCCGCCTGCAGGCCGATGCGTTCGGCATCCGGATCGTAGCCGTAAGTAACGGTGGTGAAGAAAATGCCGGCTTTGGTCAGCGTTTGGGTGGCACGAGTGGACTTGGACATGGATTACTTGCAGAACAGCGGTTCGTAGAACTCGGGCTTGAACCCGACCGCGATCTGTCCATCCGCCTCCAGCACCGGCCGCTTGATCATCGACGGCTGCTCCATCATCAGCCGGATCGCCTTTTCCCGGTCGAGGCCGGTCTTGGCCGCGTCGTCCAGTTTGCGAAACGTGGTACCCGCGCGGTTCAGCACCGTCTCCCAGCCTGCGGCGTCGACCCAGCGTTCCAGATGTCCGCGGTCGATGCCTTCGTTCCTGTAGTCGTGGAAGCGGTAGGAGATGCCCCGCTCCTCAAGCCAGGCACGGGCCCTCTTCATCGTGTCGCAATTCCTGATGCCGTAGATCGTCGTCGTCACGTCATGCCTCCATGTGTTGGAGGAAGCGATAACAAGCAGAGCATTCTTTGGGCAAGCATTGACTCCGATCATATCGTGGCATGCTTTTCGAACATGCCTCCCTTGCTCGCTTGTGCATTGCATAAACAGCAGGCCGGACCATATTCGGGTCAACACAAAGGAGCACATCATGTCGACCCAACGCCAGCATGTCCGCGGTGGTTTTCTCGGTCGCGCCTTCGCTGTCTTCGGCGCCGCCGTCAATGCCTCGAACGCCGTCGAGAACCATCGCAAGCCCGCCAAGCGCGATCTTGCCATCCTCGGCATCGACCCCAAGGCTTTCGACCAGTTCTGATTGCCCGCCTCGTCGCCCGGACAACAGGCTGCTATACGGATTGTTAACCCTGCAGGCACATAATCTTCCGATATACTTGGGAGGGTGTGTTGGGTGCTGTTGTTCAACTTGACGAAGATCTCGCGGCCCCTCCTGCGGGGATGGTCGGCAAGGATGTATTGCAGGCTGCAGTCTCAAGGCTGGCCCTCGAAGCCTCGGACCTTGGCCTGCATCTCGTCGATATCGCCGGAACCATCCAGGACACTGCCTCCCAGTCGGCGGAGCACGCAGCCCTTCTCTCCCGCCTGACACAGGCTGCGGAGGCGATAGCCGAGGCCAACGGGGACATTGCCCGCTCTCTCGGGGAAACCGACAAGCTGGCCGCCAGCGCACGAAAGGTGCTCGGCGAACAGGCGCAGCAATTGAACGGATCGGTTACCGCGATCGACCACATGGTCGCCGCCTCGCAGGAAATAGGCGAGGAGATACGATCCTTCTCCTCTGCACTTGCGGACGTCGCCCGGCTCGCCGATGCCATCGGCACGATTGCCCGCCAGACCAACCTTCTGGCCCTGAATGCAGCCATCGAGGCTGCACGGGCCGGCGATGCCGGCAAGGGCTTCGCGGTCGTCGCCGCCGAAGTGCGCGCGCTGTCGCTTCAGACATCGCAAACCACCAGCTCCATTCAATCGACACTCGAGCAGCTGGGCGGCCGGATCGACCGGCTGGTCACTGCCGGCGAGGGTGCCCGCGTATCCGCACAGGGCGTGAAGGCGACCGCGACGGAGGTCCAAGGTTCGTTCAAGGGCGTCGAAGACGTCATGTCGCAGATCCTGGACAGCGCTTCCTCGCTTGCCGGCGCAACGGAAGCCGTCGATCGCCAGTGCGGTGAATTTGCAGGTTCGATTGCCGCGGCCGCGGCCGCGATCCTCGTGTCCAACGACAAGCTCCAGGAAACCTCGTCGCGCGTCGGCGAGGTGGTGGCCATCTCCGAGCGTATCATCCAGGCGACGGCCAGCACGGGCACGGAAACCCCGGACAGTCCCTACATACGGACGGCCATCGCCCTCGCTGAGGAGGTGGCAGGCACGTTCGAGGCTGCCGTCACGGCGGGGCGCATCGACATGGCAGCGCTCTTCGACCGCCAGTACCAGCCGATCCGGGGTACGGACCCCGTGCAGTACATGACCCGGTTTACGGAATTTACCGATGCGGTGCTTCCTTCCATCCAGGAAAAGGCGGCCGCGAGCGACGAACGCATCGCCTTCTGCGCCGCCGTCGACGAGAACGGTTATCTGCCAACCCACAACCGTAAATTCTCGCACCCGCAGCGGCCGGGCGATGTCGCCTGGAATATGGCCAACTGTCGCAATCGCCGCATCTTCAACGACCGGGTAGGGCTGGCGGCGGGACGTAATGCGGAACCCTTCCTGCTGCAGACCTACCGGCGTGACATGGGCGGTGGCCAGTTCGTGCTGATGAAGGACATCTCTGCTCCTGTG
>JAEWKX010000190.1 GCA_023393575.1 Pseudomonadota bacterium | reverse complement strand
CTTTTCCGCATCGAAAAGAACCCGAAGCACGCCGCCAAGCAGGGCGCCTATTCGGTGATCAATACCAACGGCATGATCCTCAAGCGCGGCCACGAACTGCCGCAGGTGCTCAAGGTCTTCGACAAGGCGCTGAAGCTGATCGACTGAGATCGAGCCGGATTACCCGGCAAACAGCGAACCGGGATAAGCGGCCATGTCGGGCAGGGTTTGCGTGCCGTCGCCGAGCGAAATCTGCATCAAAACGGGGGCGAGCCAGCGGCCATGCTTGAAGCCGGTGCCCTTCAGCGTACCGGTCATTTCGAAGCCCAGCGACTTGTGAACCGAAACGGAAGCGGGGCTCGCCCCGCCGATGACCGCCACCATCTGCCGGAAACCCAGGGCCGTGCAGCGGGCGACGAGCTCGCGAAGGAGTGCCTTGCCGATGCCCTGGCCGCGCGCTGGCGGGGCGAGGTAGATGGAATCCTCCACCAGCCACCGGTAGGCCGGCCTGGTGCGAAACGCGGAGGCGTAGGCATAGCCGAGAAGCTCTCCCTCGGAACCTTCGGCGGCGATATAGGGGTATCCCTTGTCCCGGATCGCCTGGAAGCGCGCTTCCATTTCGACCTGATCCGGGGGATCGAGTTCGTAGCTCGCGTTGCCGGTGAGGACGCTCTCGCCGTAGATGGCCGTGATGGACGGAAGGTCGGTGGGACGGGCGTCGCGGATGATGTAGGTCATGGAACCGGCAATAGAAAAACAAGCATCAGCCTAGTAGGCGGAGAAGCCGCGGGCAACGAAAAAGGCGGAGCCGAAGCTCCGCCTTTCGGTAGTGCCAGGTTCCGCCGCCCGGTTACTCGTTGCGATTGCCGAGGAACTGCAGCAGGAACATGAACAGGTTGATGAAGTCGAGGTAGAGGGTGAGCGCACCCATGATGGCCTTTCGGCCCGCCACCACGACGTCGTCGCCGTCGAAGTACATTTCCTTGATCTTCTGCGTATCGTAGGCGGTGAGGCCCGCGAAGATCAGCACGCCGATCACCGAGATGGCGAAGCCCATCGCGGACGACTGCAGGAAGATGTTGACGAGCGAAGCGATAATCAGGCCGAACAGGCCCATGATCAGGAACGAGCCGAAGCCCGACAGGTCCTTCTTCGTCGTGTAGCCGTAGAGCGACAGCGCACCGAACGAGGCGGCGGTCACGAAGAACGTCTGCACGATGCTCTCGCCGGTGAAGACGAGGAAGATCGAGGACAGCGAGAGGCCCATCAGGGCCGCGTAGATCCAGAAGGTCGTCTGCGCTGCGCCGACGCTCATCGAGTTGATACGGAAGCTCAGGAAGAACACCATGCCGAGCGGAGCCAGCATGATCACCCAGCGGAGGGGCGATGCGAACAGCAGTTGCGCGAAGGCCGGGTTGGAAACCGCCAGAGCGTAGGTGCCATAGGCGGCGATGCCGGTGATCGCAAGGCCGAGCGCCATCAGGTTGTAGACCTTGAGCATGTAGGCGCGAAGGCCCTCGTCGATCATCGCCCCCGTCTGCGCACGGTCCTGCGCCATACGGTTCTGGTAGTTGTTGAAGTCAGCCATTGTTTCCTCTTTCAAGCTCCGGTGTTGGTCACGGTGTCGGGATGGCGATCCCAGGCGCCGCTGCGGAGCTCAGCAAGCCTGCATCGAATATGATGCCATATGGCCTTTCCTACAAGGGCTTCCGCATTCAATCGAAGCGATTCCGCCGCGATTGAGGGCGTCGGCAGCACTCTCTTACGCGGATGTGATGGCCCGCGGACGATCACAGTTCGCGCAGGACCGGTGCCGCCTTCTGCCCCAGCACTCGCCACGTCCCGATCAGCCCAATGCCGACCGTAAGGACAAGAGCACCCAGCAGGGTGGCCAGCGCGACATCGGGCAGGAAGCTCGAAGGCAGGTTCATGATCCGGCTGACCACGTACCACGCGGCTCCTGCGCCGGCGACGAGGGCGAAGACGGCGGTCGCCGCACCCAGGATCATGTATTCATAGCTGAAGGCGCGGATCAGCAGGCCGCGCGTGCCGCCCAGCGTCTTCAGGACGATGGCATCGTGGGTGCGGGCACGGTTGCCAGCCGCCAGGGCACCGGAAAGCACCAGCACGGAGGCAACGAGAGCGACGGCGGCAGCAGCGCGGATGGCCGTCGCCAGCTGTCCCACGAGGCGGTCGACGATATCGATCGCATCCTTCACCCGGACCGAGGTGATGGTCGGATAGGCATTGGTGACCTCCCGCAGGATCGCGGCCTCCTCCCTGGCTGTCGCATCCGCGTCGGTGAGGGTCGCAAGCCAAGCATGCGGAGCGCCGCGGAAGGTGTTCGGCGAGAAGACCATCACGAAGTTGATGGAAAGTGATTCCCATTCCACCTGACGGAAGTTGGCGATGCGCGCCGTAATGTTTCGACCGAGCACGTTGACCGTCACGGTGTCACCGAGCTTCAGGCCCAGTTCGCCCGCCTCTTCGGCCGAGAAGGAGACCAGCGGCTCACCCTCGTAGTTGGCAGGCCACCAGCTTCCTTCCGTCAATGCCGAATTGGCGGGCATGGTCTCTTCATAGGTGATGCCACGATCGCCTCTCAGAACCCAGCGCCCCCCGGGCGGAACCTCCATCCGGGTCACGTCCTGATCGTTGAACGCAATGATGCGGCCGCGCAGCATTGGCACCTGGTTGATCGTCCCGTCCGGCGAATTCCTACGCAGGATGTCGAGGAAACCTTGTCGTTCCGTGCTCTGGACATCGACGAAGAAGAAGTTCGGCGCCTGCTCCGTCATCCTTCCGGTCAACTGACGGCGCAGGTTGCCATCGATCAGGGCAAGCGTCACCAAAAGGGCAAGCCCCAGCCCGAGCGACAGCACGACCGACGAGGTAAGCGCCCCGGGCCGATGGATGTTGCCGATTGCAAGGCGGAGCGCCGGCGAACCGACACGCGGGCTTCGCCTCGCCAGGGCGGCGATCAGCAGCGCCACGAGTCTCAGCAGAACAAAAGCGCCGGCCACGGCGGCAAGGAAGACGGTCGCCACGAAACGCTCCTCGGCCGTCCATATCGCAAGCGCCGCAAGCAGCGCCAGCGCCACCGCCGACGACAGGAGATAGGGCCAGGACGGGAGCCGACCTTCGTCGAAGCTCTGCTCCCGGAAGAGTGCCGTCGCCGGCACCTCCCGAGCATGTCCGAGAGGGATGACGGAGAAGGCAAAGGTTATGAGCAGGCCGAACAGCGCCGCCAATCCGAGGGCACCGGGATAGAACACGGCTTCCTTCGGGACGGGAAGCACGCCCTCGAGGAACCGGATGGCGATGAACGGCGCAACGGCTCCGATCGCCAGGCCGAACAGGATGCCGGCCGCGGCGAGAAGCAGGATCTGGATCAGGTATATTGCGGTCACGGTCGCAGCCGGCGCACCGAGGCACTTGAAGGTGGCGATGGTGGCTCGCTTGGCATCCAGGAAGGCCCGCACCGCATTCGCGACGCCAACACCACCGACGATCAGCGCCGTCAATCCCACCAGCGTCAGGAATTGCGAGAAGCGTTCGACATTCTCCGTCAGCGACGGCGCAGCCCGGTCGGCAGTGCGTATCGACCATCCGGCATCGGGAAGCTCCGTCGAAGCGCGGGCGGGAATGGTGCTGCGAAGGCGGGGGTCGTCCAGACGGATCTTGTAGGCGTGCTCGACAAGGCTGCCGGTCTGGACGAGGCCGGATTCCATCAGCGCCTCACGGCTCACGAGAAGCCGGGGCGCGAAGCCGAAGCCGTCGGAGATCGCATCCGGCTCGGAGACGACCGTGCCGGAAAGCCGCAGACGGATGTTGCCGAGCAGAAGCTCATCCCCCGGCGCAAGGCCTAGCCGATCGAGAAGCAGCGGCGCGGCAACAGCCCCGAACACCGCGCCGTCCCGGCGCAGCAATTCCCCGAGCGGGCGGTTCGGTTCGGCTTCGAACGTGCCGTAGAGCGGATAGGCTCCATCCACCGCCTTGACTTCCACCAGCCCCTGCTCCGACCCGTCGGGCACGCGTGCCATGGACCGCAGGCCGGTGGAGACCGAAAGCTCCCCCAACTCCTGCAGGAAGGCGAGCTCTTCCGGATTGGCCTCGCGATTGTCGAGTTCGAACCGGACATCCGCAGCAAGGATATCCTGCCCCTGGGTCGCGATGGCGCCGGTGATCGCACGTGAGACCGAGTTCACCGCAGCGATGGCACCCGTTCCGAGCGCGATGCAGGCGAGAAATATGTAGAAGCCGGACAGGCCGCCGCGCATTTCGCGCAGCGCCAGCGTCCAGGCGGTCCCCAGCCGCGATACGACGCGCCTCATGCCCGCACGGCCTCCGGAACGGCGCCGACCGCCGAATCGCCGGCGATTTCGCCGGAACGGACATGGATCTGGCGGGTGCAGCGAGCTGCGAGCGAGGTATCATGCGTGACGAGCAACATGGTCATGCCGCGCTCCGCCTGCTTGGCGAACAGCAGGTCGGCGATCTGCCGCCCGGTTTCCGTATCAAGGTTGCCGGTCGGCTCGTCGGCGATCAGGACGAGCGGCGAGGGCGCGAGCGCGCGGGCAATCGCGACGCGCTGCTGCTCTCCGCCCGAGAGCTGGCCGGGATAGTGGTTCAGCCTCTCTCCCAATCCGACGGCCGTCAGTTCCCGACGCGCAATATCGAAGGGATTGGAGACATTTGCCAGTTCCAGCGGCACGGCGACGTTCTCCAGCGCGGTCATGTTGGCGATGAGATGGAAGGACTGGAAGACGATACCGATATTGCGGCCCCGAAAGTCGGCGAGGGCATCCTCCGACAGGGCGTGCAGGGGCTCACCGGCGATATGGATTTCGCCTCTGTCGAGACGTTCCAGGCCGGCCAGCACCATCAGGAGGGTGGACTTGCCCGATCCCGAAGGGCCGACGATCCCGACCGCCTCTCCCCGCCGGACCTGGAGATCAATCTGCTTCAGCACGTGGACGGACGCTGCGGCGCTTCCGAGAGTAAGATCCGCCTGGCTCAGCTCGATGATGGTTTCAGTCAAAACAAAGCTTCCTATATTGACCTTCAGTGAAGACCGAAGCCGCGCCACGGCAGCGCCAATCTAGGAAGCGGGCCTTGAGATTTAAAGCAATCCTCCTTCAATTCCTCGTCATGACGTGTCTTCTGGCCGCACCGGCTGCTGCACAGCAGCAGGAAACCCGGCTGGTCGGCTTCGGGGACAGCCTGATGGCCGGCTACCAGCTTGCGCCGGCGGAATCCTTTCCCGCGCAACTGGAGGCGGCGCTGAGGGCGAAAGGCCATGCCGTCGTCGTCGCGAATGCGGGCGTCTCGGGAGACACCACATCCGGCGGCCTCTCCCGCATCGACTGGTCCGTTCCGGACGGCACGGACGGCGTCATCCTCGAGCTCGGCGCCAACGACGCCCTGCGAGGCATTGCGCCGGAAGAGACGGAGAAGAACCTGGATGCGATCATCTTCCGCCTCAAGGAACGCAACATCCCTGTACTGCTGGCGGGAATGATGGCACCGCCGAACATGGGTCCGGAATATGCCGCACGCTACAATCAGATCTATCCCCGACTGGCGGAGAAACACGGCATACCGCTTTATCCGTTCTTTCTCGACGGCGTCGTGGCGGTAGCGGGCACGCAGCTGGAAGACGGGATGCATCCGAACGCCAAGGGCGTCGGGATCATGGTCGAGCGCTCCCTACCCGCCGTCGAAGGCTTTCTGGGGGACATCCGGGCGGCGAAGAAATAACGGCTTGCAAGGAACCGGCACCCGTGATTCGCTGTTACCAATCGCAAGAGATTCGAGGAGGTTCGCAATGCCGAGACTTTTCACCGCCCTCGAAATTCCGCGCAACATCGCCATGAGCCTGTCGCTTCTTCGGGGCGGACTTCCCGGAGCGCGCTGGATCGATGTCGAGAATTACCACATCACCCTGCGTTTCATCGGCGACGTCGACGGCCGCACGGCCGACGAGATCGTCGATCGGCTGGACCGCATCGATCGGCCCGAATTCCAGATCAGCCTGAACGGCATCGGCTCCTTCGGGTCGAAAAAGCCGCACTCCATCTGGGCAGGCGTATCGCCCTCCCAGGAGATGTCGGCGCTTCAGGCCGAGATCGAGCGTATCTGCCAACGGATCGGGCTACCGCCCGATCCACGCAAATTCATGCCGCACGTCACGCTTGCACGCCTGAAGACCTGCCGGCTGGAAGATGCCGTCACCTACCTGTCCGGGCGCGGCGACTTCCATACCTTGCCGTTCAAAGTATCCCGGTTCGTGCTGATGTCCTCGAAGGAATCGGTCGGCGGAGGCCCCTACCTGACGGAAGAGGCCTTCGACCTGCACGAGGTGGGAGCCGGGACCAACTGGTCTTCCGTGGAGCCCATGAAGAGCTTCATCTGACGGGGCGGTCGTGATGTCTCTGGAGAAACTTTCCCTGCAGGCCATCGGACGGGAACTTGAAACGCTCGGGGACTGGACGCTGCGCGAGGAC
>JAEWKX010000154.1 GCA_023393575.1 Pseudomonadota bacterium | reverse complement strand
ATCGAGCATCACATAGGCCACACGCTGGCCGGGTCCGTGATAGGTGTATTCGCCGCCGCGACCGGTGGCGTAGACGGGGAAGCGGTCAGGCTGGATCAGGTCGGCTGCGTCCGCGCTGGTGCCGGCGGTGTAGAGCGGCGGATGTTCGAGCAGCCAGACGAGTTCGTCGGCCCTGCCGTCCGCGATCGCCGCAACCTCCTGCTCCATGATGGCGACGGCTTCTTCATACGGGACGAGGCGGTCCGAGATTCGCCAGCGTACAGGCGGTGATCCGGGGAGGGGATGCATCGCATGGTCTAGATCGGTGCGGGCCAGCATGAAAACGTCCTCTCCTCCGCCTTGTTGCAGAACTCCGGTCGAACCAGGGAGCAGCGGATGAGCTTTGATATAGACCCATTCGCGCCGGATTTTTATCCCTGAAAATTCTCTCGCGGCGCCCTTGTGCCCACCAGATCCTTTTGCTACATGCTGCCCCGCCGGCGCAAGTCGGCTCTACCACGATGCGGTCGAGGCGGATTTGGTAGACGCGCAGCGTTGAGGTCGCTGTGGGGCAACCCGTGGAAGTTCGAGTCTTCTCGACCGCACCAAAGAAACCCGCTTCGGCGGGTTTTTTGTTGTCTGGATGTCCCGAATATCGTGCGGCCTGCGGAGAGCGACGATGCCGGCCTTGAAGATGACGCAGCGGCCGGTCGGCGCAACGGCGATCCTCGGTCCGACAGGGCGTCCCGTGGTCACGACCCCCACCGGCGGCAGAATGGAAGCGATCACGGCCGGAGCCGATCCCGGTTTCAATCCGCTCGATCTCCTCTACGGGTCGCTGGCGGCTTGCCTGGCGATCAGCGCGCGGATCGCCGCGAGTGAACTCGGTCTTCTCGAAGGCTTGACGGAGATCCGGGTCCAGGTGGAGGGCGAAAAGGCGCCGGAGATGCCTTCTCATATCGCTCGCTTCGCCGTGACGCTGGATCTCCAGGGAAATCTGGACGATGCTCAACGTCGTACGATCGCAGAGCAAGCGGAGAAGATGTGCACGGTGAGCAACACGTTGATCCGGAGCCCGATTATGTCGGTTGAGGTGCAACCAAAATAATCAGTCGTCCTTAGGTATATGGGTGTCCACGCCCGCAAGGCGCAGGTTGTTGACCACGAGTTGCACGCCTTTTATCCGTTCGACGGTGCGTACAATGCGAGACGACGTCGTGCCGTCGTCCACCATCCCTTCGAGCGTGACAGTGCCCTTTTCGACGTGTACGTCGATGCTTTCCATCGGGATGTCACCCAGATTGTCGAGCGCTTCCGTTATCCGCTCCTCGACATCGTCATAGTCTGTAAAGCAGTCCGTCCCCGGCAGGACGTTGTCGGGAGTCCTCTCCTCGAAGCCTTTCCCATCGACACCGTCGACATGATACCCGCGATTGCGGTCGCGATCGAAATTGGCGTTGGGGTCTCCATAGGCCGCGTTGTCGACCGGTCGCGTCGCAGCCCCCGCTGCATCGGCATAAGGCCATCCGTCGTCGATGTTGCGGGTGTCGTAGTCGCGGTAGTCTTCCTCGCGGGTGTTGTCGTTGGGCTTGCGCTTGATCGCCATGGGAGGCCTCCGTCGAATTGTCCGCCTGCATAACGCCGGGAACGGGGAATGGTTCGAAGTTCAGGCGCCTTTCTGCTTCTGCCACTTGCGGATCAGGCGGTCCCGCTTCAGCCGGGAAAGCCGTTTCAGCCAGAAGATACCGTCCAGCTGGTCGACCTCGTGCTGGATGCAGACCGCATGGAAGTCCTTGGCGTCTTCCTCGTGGGTTCCGCCTGCAACGTCCTGGTAGCGAAAGCGGATCCCTCGGGGCCGTTCTACGTCTTCCGTGAAGCCTGGCATCGACACGCTGCCTTCGACATGACGTATCGTGTCCGCCGAGAATGACAGCATCTCGGGATTGGCGTAGACGAGCGGTTCGCCCGGCGCCAGTTCGATTACCATGAGGCGAAGGGCGACCCTGACATGACCGGCGGTGATGCCGATGCCGGGTGCGGCCCGCATCGTCTCCAGCAGGTCGTCGGCCAATCGCCGCAGTCCGGGTCCGAACTCCGTGACGGGCAGACAGGGCTGTGAGAGGCGCGGGTCCGGGTATCTCAGGATAGACAGCGTCGCCATGTAGACTCCGGGATCTGATGTGGGAATGCTCCCGGCATAAGCTCTGTTGCGTTTCGCCTCAACCATGACCGCGACATCCGCTGGACCGGCGTCCTCGATTCGTCTAGCAGGGCAATGGCGGCGGACTGTTCGCCGCGTCTATCCGGTTGTTGACAACACGGTTCTCGCAGCCATTCTCGATGGCAGGCACGAGGCCATGGCAGGGGCGGCAGATGAGCGAAATCGACGAAGAAGACCGCGCCCCTACCCGCAATGACGAGGCTGCTGCGGACATCTACGCGGAAGACGGCTCCGTGCGCGCCGACTTCCTTGCGCTCGTCGGTGCGGCCATCGCCGACCGCGATGTCCTTTATCTGCGCCAATACGTTGCCCGATTGCACGAATCGGAACTGGGCGACGTTCTGGAGGCCATCCAGCCTGAGCAGCGGCTGGCACTGGTCCGGCTTCTCGGGACCGATTTCGACCTGACGGCGCTCACCGAGGTCGACGAGGCGATCCGCCTGGAGATCGTCGAGCAGATGCCGAACGAGCAGATCGCGGCGGCGATTGGCGGGCTGGATTCGGACGACGCGGTCTACATCCTCGAAGATCTCGACAAGGAGGATCGCGAAGAGATCCTTGCGCAACTGCCGTTCACCGAGCGGGTTCGGCTGCGCCGTGCGCTGGATTATCCGGAGCAGTCGGCCGGACGGCGCATGCAGACGGAGTTCGCCGCCGTCCCTCCCTTCTGGACTGTCGGCCAGACGATCGACTATATGCGCGAGGACGCCGAACTTCCGGAATCCTTCACGCAGATCTTCGTCATCGATCCTACCTTCAAGCTGCTCGGCATCGTTGATCTCGATCGCATTCTGCGCACGAAACGGCAGGTGCGCATCGAGAGCATCATGCGGGAAACGAACTATCCGATTCCCGCGGAGATGGACCAGGAAGAAGCGGCGCAGATATTCGAACAGTACGACCTGCTGTCGGCGGCCGTGGTCGATGAAAACGGCCGTCTGGTCGGCGTCCTGACCATCGATGACGTCGTGGATGTGATCCAGGAGGAGGCCGAAGAGGACTTCATGCGTCTCGGCGGCGTGGGTGACGAGGAACTGTCGGATTCGCTGGCGGAAACCTCCCGTTCCCGCATGCCCTGGCTTGCGGTCAATCTGGTGACCGCCTTCCTTGCAGCGTCCGTCATCGGCGTCTTCGACGCGACGATCGAAAAGATCGTCGCTTTGGCTGTCCTCATGCCCATTGTCGCCGGTATGGGGGGCAATGCCGGCTCCCAGACCATGACGGTGACGGTCAGGGCACTGGCCACCAGAAGCCTCGACATACATAACGCCGCGCGCGTCGTCCGGCGCGAGGCCGGCGTAGGATTGCTCAACGGTCTGCTGTTCGGCGTCCTCATCGGTGCCGTTGCGGGGCTCTGGTTCCAGGACGTAAATATCGGGGGGATCATCGCGGTCGCGATGCTGATCAACATGATCGCGGCGGCGCTCGCCGGCATCATGATCCCCCTCATCCTCGACAAGGTCGGTGCCGATCCTGCCGTTTCCTCGGCGGTCTTCGTCACGGCGGTCACCGATGTGATCGGCTTCTTTGCCTTCCTGGGGCTCGCCACATGGTGGTTTGCGTCTCAATGACGCAGCAAAAATTGACTGGCACGTAAAAGTCAAATACCCTTCACGGTCACAACAGGAACCTGCCGTGAATAAATACTATACGATCACTGAATTGACGCGGGAATTTGGCGTCTCTACCCGCACCCTTCGGTTTTACGAGGATGAGGGGCTTATCCACCCTGAGCGGCGTGGCCGCACGCGATTGTTCCGTGCGGCGGATCGCCGTCTTCTTCAGGAAATCCTGCGCGGACGCCGTATCGGCTTCACGATCGCTGAGATCCGGGAAATCATCAAGGTCTATAAGGCGCCGCCGGGAGAACTCGGACAGCTGAAGCTGATGATGAAGCGCATCGACGAGAAGCGCGACGAGCTTCGCCAGAAACGCAAGGATATCGAGGAGACGCTGGAGGAATTGGATAACGCCGAGGAGGCTTGCCTGACGCGTCTGGCGGAGATCGGCGTCGGTACCTGACCGGTTTCGCCCCCTTAGCGGCTTCGGATGGAACATTCCTCTGCGACAGTTCGAACGCGATCGTCTGTCTGCACGTCGATCGTACCCGCCCGCAGCGGTTCGAGCAGTGACTGTGCCGCGAGTTCATCGACCGTGCAGGTGCAGAATCCCGTACAGAAACCGCTCTCGTTTCCTTGCGAGATACAGTCGGCCTGGCACGAATTGAGCTCGCTCTGCCGCAGATCCGGCTGCGGAGACGGGCTGACCTGCGAGAATGCATAGACCAGGGCGATCAGTACCGGCTGGTGCACCAGGTAGATGACCAGGCTGTGCCGGCCCGCCCGCGACAGCAGGTTCGACCGGGTCTGCACCCGGCTGAGGGATGACAGCCACTCACGATCCACCGCCAGCCGCGCCACCGCCACGCCCGCGAGCAGAGCGGCCAGCCACGGAAACAGCGGAACGAAGTCGTTGGAGCGCGGCGGATTGGCGGCGAAGCCGATCCAGCTCAGGGCCTTCGGGTCGAAGACGTGCGAACGGAGGAGGCCGGGGACGAGAAAGCTGTCGACGATCACCGCCAGGACGATCAGGGCTGCCG
>JAEWKX010000124.1 GCA_023393575.1 Pseudomonadota bacterium | reverse complement strand
TTGCAGGAATGATCGAAACCCATGAACGGATCCATCAAGGCGGCGGAGCCGCGGCGGCTCTACCAGCAGATTGCCGACCAGATACGGACGCTGATCCAGGGTGGGCATTTCGCACCGGGCGCGCGCCTGCCGGCGGAAAGGGACCTCGCCCAGCAGCTCGGGGTATCGAGACCGTCCCTGCGGGAAGCCCTGATCGCGCTGGAGATCGAAGGCAGCGTCGAGATCCGCATGGGCTCCGGTATCTACATCACGGCGGAAGCGGAACGCCGGCTTTGGCAGACGGGTTCGATGGGCGAGAGTCCCGTGGAACTGATGGCGGCGAGGGCTGCCGTCGAAGGAACGGTCACGCTCGCTGCCGCCGCCAGGATCACGCCCGGGGGGCTGGACCTGCTGCGCGAAACGCTCGAGGCGATGCGCACCGAGATAGAGGCGGGCAGGAAGCCTCTCGACCAGGATCGGCTGTTTCATCTGACCATTGCGGGACAGTGCGGAAATTCCGTGCTGGCGCACATCGTCGGCGACCTGTTCGACGAGCGCCACAGCCCGATCTCGGCGCAGATCCGTACGCGGTTCGAAACGCCCGAGACCTGGCGTCATGCACTCCGCGAGCATGAGGCGATATATGCCGCCGTTGAAGCCCGCGATCCGCTTCTCGCCCAGGCGATGATGCATGCGCATTTGGAGGAATCCAAGCGCCGCTGGATGGAAAACGAACCTCGCTGAACACACCTATATCGATGAACGCAGGAGCCTCCGGGGAGGAGGAAACAGACATGGATGCCATCGTATCACCCCTCATCATTCTCAACCCCGCCGATGACGTCGGCGTCGTGCGCCGCTCCGTCCAGCCGGGAAACCTCGTCGGTCATGGCGATCTCGTTGCACGCGAACTGATCGGCCGCGGCCACAAGGTCGCGCTCCGGCGGATTGCGGAAGGTGCCGAGGTGAAGAAATACGGCCAGGTGATCGGCGTCGCGACCCAGGACATCGAGCCGGGCAGCCACGTGCACCTGCACAACCTCGCCATGCTGCCATCGGAGCACGAGCACCAGTTCAGCGTCGACGTGGAAGAGAAGGGTATGCTGCCGGAAAGCGAGCGGCGTACCTTCATGGGCTACGACCGCGGCTTCGGCGGTGCCGGCACCCGCAACTATATCGGCATCATCTCGTCGGTGAACTGTTCCGCCACCGTCACCCGCTACATTGCCGATTACTTCAACCGCATGGGCGGGCTGGACGGTTTCGACAATATCGACGGCGTCGTGGCGCTGACGCACGGCACGGGCTGCGCGCTCAACAACAAGTCGGAAGGCTACCGCGTCCTGATCCGCACCATCCAGGGCTATGCCAAGCATCCGAATTTCGGCGGGATCCTGATGATCGGGCTGGGCTGCGAGACGAACCAGATCGCTCCCATCCTCGAACATTACCGGATGGAGGAGGGTGACCGCCTGCGGACCATGACGATCCAGCAGCACGGAGGGACCCGGAAGACCATCGACGCGGCGATCGCCATCATCAAGGAGATGCTGCCGGGCGTCAACGCGGCGGTGCGCACGCCGCAGCCTCTGTCGAAGCTGAAGCTGGCATTGGAATGCGGCGGCTCCGATGGTTATTCCGGAATCTCGGCCAATCCCGCGCTCGGCTACGCCTCGGATCTCATCGTCCGGAACGGCGGCACGACCGTGCTGTCGGAGACACCGGAGATCTATGGCGCGGAGCATCTCCTGACGCGCCGGGCGGTGACGCCGGCGGTCGCGGAGAAACTCCTGCAACGGATCGACTGGTGGCGGGACTATACCGCCCGCAACGGCGACGAGTTGAACAACAACCCGTCGCACGGCAACAAGCTGGGCGGCCTGACGACCATTCTGGAAACATCGCTGGGCGCCGTCGCCAAGGGCGGCTCCATGCCGCTCAAGGCCGTCTACGAGTTCGCCGAGCCGGTGACGGAACAGGGCTTCGTGTTCATGGATACGCCCGGATACGATCCGGTGGCGGTCACCGGCCAGGTGGCCGGCGGCTGCAACGTCATCTGTTTCACGACCGGCCGCGGCTCCGTTTCCGGCTTCAAGCCCTCGCCCTGCATCAAGATCGCCACGAACTCCGAAATGTACGAACACATGAAGGAGGACATGGATATCAACTGCGGCGGTATCGTCACCGGCGAGGAGACCATCGAGGAATCAGGGCAGCGGATTTTCGAGGACATTATCGCCGTCGCGTCCGGCAGGAAGACGCTGAGCGAGATCTACGACTACGGCGACAACGAGTTCGTGCCGTGGCAGATCGGGGCGGTGACCTGAGGATCACCACCCCTTACGGGATCAGCGGGCCGGTTTCGTCTGCGTCTTGATGGCCGGTCCGGCCGGGGCTCCGAAGAACTTCTCCCGTTCCCGCCAGATCGCGGGGAGCGCCAGAAGCGCGACGCCGACAAAGGCGATGGCGGTCTTGGTCAGCTGGCTCAGTTCCGGCGTGCGGCCGTCGAAGTAGTAGACGGCGTAGACGATCGCGACGTGCCACACGTAGACATAGAGCGAGTGGCGGCCGATCAATTGCAGGAATTTCAGCGAGAACACCCAGGTCAGCACGCCGGCCGCCTTCTGCACGATGGCCGAGGGATGCTTCGGCCCGGCGACGAGAAGCCAGGTGACCAAGGCTGCAACCGCCAGGAAGTTCAGGAGATAGACCGGACCGAAATCCGCGCGGATCTCCATCGAGGCGAACTTGCCGAGCATGAAGTCCGGCATGAGCCCGTTTGCGGTCATGATCCTCAGCGGCAGGAAGAACAGCGTGACGATCAGGGCCATCTTCGGGATGAACGTGTTTTCCGGCGTGAGAATCCGGCTCCAGTCGATCTTGTTCGTCGAGGTCATTGCCCCCAGGACAAGGCCCGAATAGAAGACGATCTGCCAGCCGAGCAGGTTGAAGCTGACCCGGATGCCCTGGTCGTCGGGGCCCATCACGAGTTGGTTCAGCGGCTCGGTGGCGATGCGCTGCAGGCCCAACTGCCCAGCCATCCACCGGGTGAGCGAGCCCGCCAGCACGTAGTGCCACTTGTCCTCCAGCACGAGCTTCACCAGCATCGGCGCGAACAGCATGTAGACGATGTACTGCGGCAGGATGTCCATGAATGTCGGCTGGAACAGGAACGTCGCGATGGCCGCCAGGCGCACGGGATCGTCGAAGGTCGTGTAGCCCAGCCAGTTGTACCAGACGGTATAGGCTTCCGGCAGGATCATCTGCGCGGCGAGCACGGCGATCACGATGCCCATCGCATAGCGGTAGAGTTCGAAGGCGCGGGAATAAATAGCCTGCCGCCCGGCGGCATAGCCGTTCTTCATCATCTTGCGTGCATAGACCATGCCGATGAGGAGACCGGACAGGAAGACGAATCCCTGGGCATCCTCCACGAAGGCAAGCTGGTTGTGGTTGATTTTGACGAGCCAGTAGCCGCCCGCAAAGATCAGGTGGTTGATCAGCATGAAGACGAGAAAATAGCCTCGCATACCATCAATGAGGTCAAACCGTTTCATCGGTTGCGGTCTCCGTTCTACCGTCCCGATGCGCTTGGGTCGCACGGTCCGTAAGGCCTCTGCGGGCCAGGATGTCACGCGCCTAAACGCGACGAAAAGCCGGAGGGTTCCGTCGGACGTGATAGGCCTGGCGATGATAGAAGAAGCCGCATGACTGCGACATGAACGGAAGGACTTATTCGGCGGCGATCCGCTTGATGCCGGCCACCTGCGTCAGGTAGGCGCGCAGGGCCGCCGGACGCACCGGCTTGTGCTGCAGGGCAATGTCGTGCCGTTCCGCCTCCGCCCGAACCTCGGCGGAGCGATCGGCCGTGACGAGCAGGGCCGGAATCCCCGAGCCGTACGCCTGGCGGAGCCGGAGAACGGCCTCTACGCCGTTTCCGCTGTCCAGGTGAAAGTCGGCGACGATCACTTCCGGCGGAACTTCCGCGGCCTCGATGATGGTCTCCAAATCATCAAGCGAGCCCGCCTGGCCGACCACACATCCCCAACCGGATATGAGCAACGTCATGCCCTCCAGGATTTTCGGTTCGTTATCGATGCACAGAACCCGCAGGCCATTGAGCGGCTGAGAGCGCCGCCGCCGCTCCGGCCGCTCCGCCACGCGCACCGCATGGGGCGAACTCAGGTCGCGCGGCAGGCGCACCCGGAAGATGGTGCCTCTCCCGGGGGTCGAGGACAGCTCGACCGGATGGTTGAGGACGCGCGAAATGCGATCGACGATCGACAGCCCGAGACCGAGGCCGGAGGCGGTGCGGGCGCCTTCGTCCAGACGCGCGAATTCCTTGAAGACGGTGCGGAACTTGGTCGCCGGGATGCCGATCCCGGAATCGAGCACTTCGATGACGACATCGCTGCCGCGGCGCCGGGCGCCGATCAGGATCTTCCCGTCGATCGTGTACTTGATGGCGTTGGATACCAGGTTCTGCACCAGCCGGCGCAGGAGGTTCACGTCGGACCGGACCCGGACGGAACTCGGCACCACGACGAACTCCAGGTTCTTTTCCCGTGCCATCGGCGCGAAATCGGTCTCGATGCGACGCAAAAGCTCGTCCATCGGCACGGATGTGATGCGCGGCTTCATGGCGCCGGTATCCAGCCGTGAGATGTCGAGAACGGCGCCGAGGATCGTCTCCACCGACTCCAGGGCCGAATCGATGTTGCGAACCAGTGCGCTGTTTTCGGACGCGCCCAAGCGCTCCACCAGGGCGGAAGAATAGAGGCGGGCGGCATTCAGCGGTTGCAGGATGTCATGTCCCGCGGCCGCGAAGAAGCGCGTCTTGCCGATATTCGCTTCCTCCGCCGCGGCGCGCGCCTCGGCCAGTTCGCGGTTGACCCGCGTCAATTCGGCCGTCCGCTCCTCGACCCGTTGTTCCAGGGTCTCGTTCGCCTGCTTCAGGGCCCGGTCGGCGGCGACGCGTTCGGTTATATCGGTGAGGGTCGCCACGATCCCCTTGTCCGGCATGGCGTTTGACCTCACCTCGATGATCCGCTTGCCGCCAGCCACGACGAGGGAGAAGGGCGCATCGAGGGTCTGGAACTGTCGGATCACGTCGCCTCGCTCATCCGGTCGGATGTCGCCGCGCTCCGACAGCATCGCGACGATATCGGCAAGCGGAAAACCGACCTGGCCTGCCTGCTCCGGCAGGTCGAGCAGGTTGCGGAAACGCCTGTTCCAGATGGTCAGGCAGTAGGAGCTGTCGAAGACCGCGATTCCCTGGTCCATCTGCGACAGGGCGGTCTGCAGCATGTCCTGGTTGTACTGCAGTGCCTCGCTCGCCTGGTCGAGCAGCCAGGCAGTGTCGGAATTCGTGTCCTCGGCCTTCTGGAGGATGAGCGACAGGACGAGCCGGGCGGAAGAGGAGCCGATGGCACTGCCCAGAAGCTGTTCCGAGAAATGGACCAGGCCCATGTCGGCCGGCTGGTCGTCCTCCAGCCGCCGCCCCCCGGCCTGTGCATAGTTGGCGAAGGAACGTTCCATGCGTTCCTCGCCAAGATAACGGGCGATCGTGGTCTTGAGGTCGCCGACGCTGACCCGCGTCTTCCAGCCGCGCGTCGCGAACTGCGACCGGCGTCGCCGCTTGACGAATATTCCCGCCTGAATGCGTTCCACCGGGCTGGGGTTGCGCGACAGCGATCCCAGGACGAAGGCGAGGCCGTTGACGCCGAGGCTGAAGAGCGTGGCGGTGACCAGCGGATCGATCTCGGTTCCGGAGAAAAGCCCGGTGCCGGGGAAGAGGAAATTGAGGACGACCGCGGCTATATGGGAATTGTCCGGGCCACCGAGGCTTGGGACCAGCAGAAGATAGGCCCAGGCCAGAAAGCCGAGCGACATGCCGAGGATTGCTCCGCGGGCGTTTGCACGGCGCCAGACGAGACCGCCCAGGAGACACGGAGCCGTCTGGGCGATGGCCGCGAAGGCCAAAAGCCCGATCGAGGCGAGCCCGGATTCACTGTCGGCCGCCCGGTAATAGGCATAGCCGAGCACGAGTACGCCGATGATCGCCGCACGCCGGACCCGCAGCAAGGTCTTGGTGAAGTCGGCCCGATGGACGGAACGCCGCATCAGCTTGCGGCGCAGCAGGACGGGCATCACGATGTCGTTCGAAACCATGATCGACAGCGCGACCGACGCGACGATCACCATTGCCGTGGCCGCCGAGAAACCGCCGATGAAGGCGATCAGCGACACCACCGGCATCTCGTTCGCAAGCGGAAGGAGCAGGACGTAGAGATCCGCGTTCCCGGTACCGCCGAACTGGATGATCCCGGCGATCGCGATGGGCAGGACGAAGATGTTGATGGCCACCAGATAGAGCGGCAAGAGGAAGCCCGCCGTCTTCAGTTCCCGCGCGGTGCGGTTCTCCACGACGGTGACGTGGAACTGCCGCGGCAGCATGATGATCGCGAAGGCGGATAGAAGGATCAGCAGGATCCAGCGGCTTGCCGGTGTCTCGTAGGACAGTGCGGAGGCGACAAGCAGGTTGCCGGAGGCGCGCTCCCAAAGCTCGGCCGGCCCGTCGAAAAGGAAATAGAGAACCGTGATCCCCACCGTTGCGAACGCCAGCAGCTTGACGACGGATTCCATCGCCACAGCCAGGATCAGCCCGTCCTGGTGCTCGGTCGCGTCGGTGTGGCGGGTGCCGAACACCACGGCGAAGCAGGCCATCAGCACCGTCACGATCAGCGCTAGGTCGATGAAGTACAGATCGCCGCTGCCGATCCCGTAGGCGGACGCGTCGACCATGGCCGCAACGGAACTCGATACCGCCTTCAGTTGAAGGGCGATGTAGGGAATGGCGCCGATGAGGGAGATCACCGCCACGATCATCGCCACCGCGGGGTTCTTGCCGTAGCGTGCCGCCACGAAGTCGGCGACCGACGTCAGCTTCTCGGCCTTGGCCAGTTCGACGATCCGCCGGATGACCGGCATGCCGAGCGTAAACGCCAGGATCGGGCCGATATAGATCCCGGTGAACTCCAGGCCGCGTTGCGAGGCCAGGCCCACGCCGCCGAAATACGTCCACGAGGTGCAGTAGATCGCCAGGCTCAGGGCGTAGACCGCCGGGCGGCCCCGTTCCGGGACGCCCATCAGCCTGCTCCGGCGATCGCCGTAGCTTGCCACTGCGAACAGCAGCAGGATGTAGCCGAATGCCGACAGGAATATCAGCCAGGCTGGAAGCATGTCTCCTCCGCTCCGCCGCGTCTCAACGAGACCATAGGTCAAAACTGAAGGCTTGGAAATCAGCGCGATCTTGGCATAAAGTCCAAGGGGCGGGTCGGCTCGTCGCTTGCCGGAAGGGCACCGCGCCACATCTTCGTGTAATGCCGTCGGTTCAGAAAGGGAACGCCATGTCCGTAGTCTCCGAATTTCGCTCTTTCATCGCCAAAGGCAACGTGATCGACCTGGCCGTCGGTATCATCATCGGCGGAGCGTTCACGGGTATCGTCAATTCGCTGGTCAACGACATCATCATGCCCGTGGTGGGTGCCCTTATCGGCGGCATCGATTTTTCGGACTACTTCATCCCGCTGTCGTCCGGTGTTACGGCGCCCACCCTGGCGGCCGCGCGGGAACAGGGCGCAGTGTTTGCCTACGGCAGCTTCGTCACGGTGATCCTGAACTTCCTGATCCTCGCCTGGATCATCTTCCTGATGGTCAAGGCCGTGAACCGGATCAGGGTGGCGGAGGAGAAGAAGCCGGTCGAGGAAGCGCCTGCCCCGCCGCCCGCCGACGTGCAACTGCTGACCGAGATCCGCGACCTCCTGAAGACCCGCTGATACCATAACTCAAATCGATGCCAGCCTCACCGTTTGTCATGGGATTCCTGATCGCCGCCGAGCTATGAAGGACGACAAAACGGAGAGTGATTTGATGTCGGTACTGGAGAGCCTCAGCCCGCGAGCGCTTGCCGCCCCCGAAAGCGGTATCGTGGAGGTGATCACCTATGCGCGGGGCCGGGAAGGTCTCATCCCGCTCTGGGCCGGTGAGGGAGACCTGCCTTCCCCGGACTTCGTCAACCAGGCCGCCAGCGAGGCGCTCCTGGCGGGCGAGACCTTCTACACCTGGCAGCGGGGCATTCCCGAACTGAGGGAGGTGCTGTCGCGCTACTATCGCCGGCATTTTGCGATCTCGCTTCCCAGCGAACATTTCTACGTCACAGGCTCCGGCATGCACGCCATCATGCTCGCGGTGCAGGCGCTCACCTCGCCGGGGGACGAGCTCATCTACCTCTCGCCGGCCTGGCCGAACATCGTTGCGGCTGTGGAACTGGGCGGTGCCAAGGCGGTGGCGCTTCCGCTGGATTTCGCCGATGGCGGCTGGTCCCTCGATCTGGCCAGGCTGGAGGCGCTGGTGACGCCGAAGACGAGGGCGATGTTCATCAATACGCCGTCCAATCCGACCGGCTGGACGGCGACCAGGGATGAATTGGCTGCCATCCTCGCCCTCGCTCGCAGGCACGGCATCTGGATCGTCGCCGACGAGATCTACGCGCTCTACTATTACGGCGACGGCGCGCGTGCGGCATCCTTTCTCGACGTCATGGAGGACGGGGACCGCATCATCTTCGCGAACTCGTTTTCCAAGAACTGGTCGATGACGGGCTGGCGGGTCGGCTGGCTCGTGGCGCCGCCGGAGATGGGACAGGTCATCGAGAACCTGATCCAGTATTCCAATTCGGGCGTGGCGCAGTTTCTGCAGCGCGGCTGCGTCCTCGCTCTCGATCGGGGGGACGACTTCGTCCGGCAGAATGTGGAACGTGCCCGGACGTCGCGCGATGTCCTGTGCGATGCGCTGATCGCGACCAACAGGGTCGAGACACTGAAGCCCGAGGGCGCGCTTTACGCCTTCCTGAAGGTGGATGGCATCACCGACAGCCGACAAGCCGCTCTCGACATCGTCGACAAGGTCCAGGTGGCGCTGGCGCCCGGGTCGGCCTTCGGCCCTGGAGGCGAACTCTTCCTGAGGG
>JAEWKX010000100.1 GCA_023393575.1 Pseudomonadota bacterium | reverse complement strand
ACGTATTCCCGGCCGCCCTCTTCGAAACCGCCGAAGCCGTTCCAGAATTCCAGGCCGTCTCCCTCGCGCTGTCGGCGGGAGGAAAGGGCCTGTACCGGAGATGCAAGCGACCGGTGATGGGTTGACGGATCGGCCGGAGCGGAGAAAAGGGAAACCGCTCTGTTGACCTGGTCAATGAGCTTGCCGTTACGGGCATGGATGACAACGCGCGCCGCCGAGATGATGGCATCGAACGTAAAGTCCTCCATCAGGTCCCGACGGAGCACGAACACGTGAGGACGCCCAGATTCCATCTGTCCGGCGCGGCGAAGCGGCTCGCTCAGGCTTTCCAGCGCATGCTGCATTTCCTGAGCGTAGGAGGAAGCTTGTTCGTTGATGATGACAAGGTCCGCCGTGACTCCGCGTGAACGCAGGTATTCCTGCGCACTCAACGCTTCTTTCGCGACACCGATGTCCATGTCGTCGTTGATGCGCAGCACGAAGATCGGGCAGTCGCCGGAGATTGCCACGGGCCACAGGGCCGATTGCGGCTGCAGCCCCGCCTCCAGCGTCTCGCGGTCGGACCGCAGATGCATGTCGGGATAGATCAGGTAGCGAGCAAGGTGCTGGAAGCTCGCGGCCTGCTGCGAACTGATGCCCAGGTGGCGCATCTGCACCTGGGTTCTCGTCCACGCCTGGATGAGTTCGTGCGCGAATGCATCGGGGTGGCGGTAGCGCTCGATCGCCTGATCCAGTTCATCCCGTTTCGGTGCTGCGATCGTCCAGAAGATCATGTTGATCTTCTTGCCGGCAGGAACGCGTACCGTGCGCCTCAGCGCCATGATCGGATCGAGGGTGAAGCCGTCCGTCCCGGAGAGCGTTGCATCCGGATCGAATGCGGCCGCCTCGGACAGCGTGCGACCTCGCCCGAGGAATCTACGGCGGTCGGTCTCGAACTCCGTAGGGCGTGCGGGTCCGGCATTGTCGGCAGCAAGATGGGCCACCATGATGGCCGGCTCGTTCGGATTACGCTTGTTCCTCCAGGCGCGGATGACGTCACCACGCTTCCCGATCTCCGTACGAACGAACATCCGCGAAAAGACAGGATGCGCGTTGTCGTCGTCCTCCGTTGCGAGAACCGGCTCCAGATAGGATGTGACCTCGACGAATCGGTCTTCGCTGCTCATGTTGAGCAGCGTTACCCGTCGGCCTTCCGCATCGTGCTCCGTAGCCACGATGCATTCCACGACACTGGTGATGCCGCCCACGGTCTTGTGGAACTCCACCTTGTCGTCGCCGAACATGGTCTTGCTGACTTCGCCCTCGATCCGCCGGGGCTCGGCGGTCGCCGACCACCAGTCGCCGGTAGCCGTGTCCCGTATGAAGATGAACTGCCCCCAGCGATCCTCCGTCGGGTCCGGCTTCCAGCGTGCGACCACCTGGCCGTTCCAGCGTGACGAGCCCGCCCCGGTGGCCGTCAGCATGACGGAATAATGTCCGTTCGAAAGAAGCGCGATCTCGCGATCCCGGAATGCCGGGTTTTCGATCGTGCGGATTTCGGACCGCAGGAGATCCGCCTGCCCCTTGCCGGGCGTCTCCTCGTATTTGGCGCTCATGACCGGAACGTCGCGCGGCGCTTTCTCCTGCAACAGCAGTTCGGCAGCCTCGATCACCGGATCGGCGTGGAAGAGCTCGCGCAGATAGCCATTGAACACGACGTTGGCGATCGCCGCGATCGACATGCCGTGGTGGTGCGCGTAGTAATTGTGCACCACGGCGCATCGCGATCCGGACGGGACGCGGGTCGGCGTAAAGTCGACGGCATCGTGGAAGCCGTAGCGTCCAAGCGCTCCCAGTTGCTGCAGGTCCTGCAGGTTCTCCAGAGCGGAGAGGGGATCATACTGGCTGGCGAGGATGGAGGCGTATGGTGCGATCACCGCATTCTGGCCCAGACCGCGTTTCAGTCCGAGCGTCGGTACACCGAAGTTCGTATACTGATAGTTCAGCAGGTGGTCCCGGGCATTGAAAGCCGCCTCGGAAATACCCCACGGCGTGCCGAGACGCTTGCCGTGGGCGATCTGCTCCTTGACCACAAGATTATTGGTCTGGTTGAGGATGCCTCCCTGCCTTTCCTGCATGACGAGCGGCGGCATCAGGTATTCGAACATGGAGCCGGACCAGGAGACCAGTGCTCCCTGGGCGCCGATCGGCACGACCTGCCTTCCGAGGCGGTACCAGTGCTCGTTCGGCAGGTCACCCTTGGCGATCGCGAAGAGGCTGGTCAGCCTGCACTCGGATGCGAGCAGGTCATAGCAGGCCTCGTCAAGCTCGTTGCTGTCGACGCGATAGCCGATGGACAGGAGCCTGCGATCCTTCCGGAACAGGAACGTGAAGTCCATCGAAAAGGCGATGTCGCGAGCGCGGTCGCCGAGCGCGAGGAGACGGCGGCGCAGGGGGTCGATGTTCGCATGGTCGAAGACGCTGTCGGAAATATGCGCCTCACAGACATCGACGAGTTTGGTTGTCCAGTAGAGGAGTTCCTCGCTCAGCGAAGACTGCGTCTCGTGATGCAGGTTCGTTGCCAGCTTCTGAATGTCGCGTGCCAGAACCGTCAGATTGATGATGCGGATCGATGCGAACTCGTGCTCCCGCTTCACGGCCGCCAGCGCGTTGCCGAAGCCATTGATCCGTTCCTCAAGCCTGCGACGCAGGGGACGAACGGTTTTACGGTCGTCAGGAAGCGCTGCCATTCCCAGGGACAGTATTCCGTGAACATCGCCGATTCCGTCGAGACTTGCCTGGAGATGGGCCGAGGGTGCTTCACCCCATGTCCGACAAGCGGAGGAAATCGCGATCAGATGTCCCGCGAGGTTGCCGCTGTCGACGGATGATATGTATCTGGGACCAAGCGGCGCGAGGCTGTCGGTATGGTACCAATTCAGCAGGTGTCCGCGATACTTCTCCATGTTCTCGACTGTCGCAATGGTGCGCTCCAGACGCTCGATGGTGTCGGCAAAGCTGATCCATCCGAACTGGCGGGCGGAGACGACCGAGAGAAGATAGACACCTATGTTCGTCGGCGACGTCCGGCGCGCCACGACCGGTTCGGGTCTTTCCTGGAAGTTGTCCGGCGGCAGGTGGTTTTCCTCCGCCGTGACAAAGGTTTCGAAGTACCGCCATGTACGCCGGGAAATCTGCTGAAGCTCCGTCGCTACGGTTTCCGGAACGAAAAGCCGGTCTTCGGTTTCGGCGGACTGGCTGACATACCAGGCGAGGAGCGGCGACATGATCCACAGCACCGCGAACGGCAGGCCGACCAGGAAGGCGTTGTCGCCGGGGATTGCCGCAAAGATCAGGCTGAACACGGCGATGACCGGCGCGTGCCACATCTGCTTGTAGTAGTCGAAGGGGCTGCCCTGTGCGCTGGACTGGATGCTCGCTGCCGTCTTCCATTCCAGCATCAGCTTCCGGCTGACGAACAGCCGGTAGAGCGACCGGCCGATCGCGTCCGTCATGAGACAGGCCATGTCCGCGATGAACACGATACGCAGTGCGACCTGGGCATTGGCGGAGCGGATATCGGACCAGACCGAGTAGAAATGTGCGCTCGGCACGATGTCCTTGCTGCGTGGGAAAACCCCTGTGATCAAGGAGAGGGTCGGCGCGACGAACAGCAGGAAGATCAGGAAGATCTGCCAGACGAGTGCCCCCAGCGGCTCGAAGAAGTACCAGCCGAGTACCGATGCGAAGAACCATGCGATCGGGATCAGGGAGCGGCGCAGGTTATCGACCATCTTCCAGCGGCCGAGCGCGGTCACCCCGCGAGACGGCTCGAGGATATAGGGCAGCAGTTGCCAGTCTCCGCGCGCCCAACGGTGCTGACGCGAGACCTCGACCTCGTAACGGGTGGGAAAGTCCTCGACGAGTTCCACATCGGTCACCAGCGCACAACGCGCGAAGGACCCCTCCAGAAGATCGTGGCTGAGGACCGAGTTCTCATCGATGCGACCCTTGATGGAACGCTCGAAGGCATCGACATGATAGAGGCCCTTGCCGGTAAACGTGCCTTCGCCGGTCAAATCCTGGTACACGTCGGATACGGTGAACACATAAGGATCCAGTCCACGGCCGACGGAAAAGACCCTCTGGAAGACAGAGGCATCCTTGCCGGTCGTCAGAGACGGGGTGACGCGCGGCTGGAGGATACCGTAACCTTCGATCACGCGACCCGACTCAGGATCATGCACCGGCTGATTGAGGGGATGGTGAAGCTTGCCCACCAGTTTTGTCACCGCGTCGCGCATCAGGCGCGTATCGGCATCCAGGGTCATGACATACTGGACCCCCTCCGGCACGATATTGGCGCCGGGAAGATAGCTGGTGTCCCGGTCTCCCCGCAGCAGCAGGTTGAGTTCGTGAAGTTTGCCGCGCTTGCGCTCCCATCCCATCCAGACCTCTTCCGACGGATTGAAGAGGCGACGTCTGTGCAGAAGGAAGAACCGGGTCTTGCCGTCATAGGCGTACTTGCGGGAAAGGGCAGCGACTTCTCGCTTGGCGTATTCGAGAAGCTCCAGATCTTCCGGCGTTTCCTCTACCGGGCTGTCCTTCCAGTCGCTCAGCAAGGCGAAGTAGATCTCCCCGCGTGCATTCGCCAGGTAATGGACCTCTAGATTTCTCACGAGCTCGTCGATCGTGTCGCGATTGGTCAGCATACAGGGCACGGCAAGGAGCGTGCGCGCGTCCGCCGGGATGCCGTCCTTGAATTCGAAGCCCACGAGGCGCGCAGGCTTCACGAAATAGGTCACCAGCGTGTTGAAG
>JAEWKX010000083.1 GCA_023393575.1 Pseudomonadota bacterium | reverse complement strand
TGCGAATGCCGCCAGCATGTTGTATTCGTTATAGAGGATTTCGACATGGAGAGGCATCGTGTTGGTTAGCCCCCGGATATGGCCGGAGACAACGGAAACTGCTCCAAACTCTCCCATGGCGCGCGCGTTGCAGAGCAGGACGCCATAGAGAAGTCCCCATTTGATGTTGGGCAGCGTCACGTGCCGGAAAGTCTGCCAACCGGACGCGCCGAGCGATAGTGCTGCCTCTTCGTCCCCCGTTCCCTGGTCCTGCATCAACGGGATCAACTCGCGTGCGACGAACGGAAACGTAACGAAGACGGTCGCCAGCACGATGCCGGGCACCGCGAACAGGATCTCGATCCCATGGCTCTTCAACCAGGGGCCGAGCAGGCTTTGGCTGCCGAAGAGCAGAACGTAGACCAGGCCCGAAATCACCGGCGAGATCGAGAACGGCAGGTCGATCAGGGTGATCAGGAATGCCTTGCCTTTGAACTCGAACTTGGCGATGGCCCACGCGGCAGCAACGCCGAACATGAGGTTGAGGGGTACGGCGATCAGGGCCACCGTCAACGTCAGGCGGATGGCGGCGAGCGCATCCGGCTCCGACAGGGCGATCCAATATTCCGTCAGACCACCGCGCAACGCCTCGATGAACACTGTCACCAGAGGGAGGAACAGGAAGAAGGTGAGAAACGCTCCCGCCGTCAGGATCAGCAGGAGCTTCGTCAGCCGCGTCTCGTCTGCAGGAGCGCGGAAGGATGCCTTGCGCAGCGAATCGTCACGCATGGCCGTATCTCCTTCGGCTCCAGGCCTGGATCAGGTTGATGACGAGGAGCATGCAGAAGGAGATGGCGAGCATGATCGTCGCGATCGCCGTTGCGCCCGCGTAGTTGAATTCTTCCAGCCGAATGACGATGAGGAGCGGCGCAATCTCCGAAACATAGGGGATATTGCCGGCGATGAAGACCACCGAGCCGTATTCCCCCACGGCGCGGGCAAAGGCTAGGGCGAAGCCTGTGAGAACCGCCGGCGTGAGGCTTGGCAGCAGGACCTTGAAGACGGTCTGGCGACGGTTGGCGCCGAGGGTGGCGGCGGCTTCTTCCACCTCCCTGTCAATCTCCTCCATCACAGGCTGCACCGTGCGGACCACGAAGGGAAGGCCGATGAAGATCAGTGCGATGGTGATGCCGATGGGCGTATAGGCGATGCGAATGCCGAACGGCGTGAACCAGGAGCCGATCCATCCTTGCGGCGCATAGAGCGATGCGAGCGCGATACCCGCCACTGCCGTCGGCAAGGCGAATGGCAGGTCCACCATGGCGTCGACGAGCCGGCGTCCCGGGAATTCATAACGAACCAGAACCCAGCAGATCAGAACGCCGAAGACTGCGTTGATGCTGGCGGCTATGAGGGCGGTTCCGAAGCTCACCCGAAGGGCAGCCAGCGTGCGCTCATCGAGAAGGATTGCAAGGAATTCGCCCGGACTCAGCGAACTCGCTCGCCAGATCAGGCCCGCGATCGGGATGAGGATGATGAGAGAGAGGTAAGCGAGCGAGAAGCCGAGCGTCAACCCGAAGCCCGGGATGATGCTCGCCTCCTTCAATCGCCATCCGGCCGGAGTGGCAGATGATTTCATCCGGTCCCCGCCCTCAGCGCGCCGGCTTGTAGATCTGGTCGAAGACGCCGCCATCGCCGAAGTGCTCGGGCTGCGCCTTCTTCCAGCCGCCGAAAAGCGGATCATCGATAGTGACGAGCTTGATGTCGGGAAGCGCCTTCAGCAGGTCCTCTTCCACAACTTCTCGCTTCGATGGGCGGTAGAAGTGCTTGGCGGCAATGTTCTGGCCTTCGTCCGAGTAGAGGTACTGCAGATAGGCTTCCGCTGCCTTTCGCGTGCCTTTGGCATCGACATTGGCATCCACGACGGCAACCGGCGGCTCTGCGAGAATGGAAATCGGCGGCACGACGATCTCGAAGGCATCCTTGCCGAATTCTTCACCGGCAAGATAAGCCTCGTTCTCCCATGCGAGAAGCACATCGCCTATCTGGCGTTGGGCGAAGGTGACCGTGGAGCCACGCGCGCCCGAATCCAGAACCGGGGTCCGCCTGAAAATCTCAGCGATGTATTCCTTGATCTTCGCTTCATCGCCCTCGAATTCCTCATTCGCCCAGGCCCAGGCGGCAAGGTAGTTCCAGCGGGCACCGCCGGAAGTCTTCGGGTTCGGCGTAACGATCTGCACATCGTCCTTCACCAGGTCGCCCCAGTTCTGGATGTTCTTCGGGTTTCCCTTGCGCACAAGGAAGACGATCGTGGAGGTGTAGGGTGAAGAGTTGTTCGGCAGGCGCGAGCGCCAGTCGGGATTGATCTTCCCGCCGTTCTCGACGATGGCGTTGATGTCGCTCTCCAGCGCCAGCGTGACCACATCGGCTTCCAGGCCGTCGATGACCGAGCGCGCCTGCTTGCCTGAACCGCCATGCGATTGCTGGATCGTCACCGTCTCTCCAGTTTCGGCTTCATAGTGCTTGGCGAAGGCAGCGTTGAAGTCTTTGTAGAGCTCACGCGTCGGATCGTAGGATACATTGAGTAAGGTCGTGTCCGCCATGGCGTGCGGAGCAACGGGGAACGAGGCAAGCAGGCTGATCGCGGCAATGCCGAATATTCGGGTTGATCTGGACATGATGGCTCCCTCCTTAGGATAGGATCAGACTACCGTTGTAGTAGACTAAGTCAACGAACCACATGCCGAGAAGAAAAGTGTTTCGCTTCGGCGGGAGACCCGCGCAAAAGAAGAATTGCGCAAAGCACGACTGCCGCAACGACAGCGACGTCACCTTCGTCTTCTGCGCAACGACCATCCCGCAGATAAGCGGGTTTGGAGAGCTCACGGATGTCGGAATGTCGGCCCGTGCGTCACCAATAGAGTACCAGAACCATGGCCGCGCTCAGGAATGCTGCCAGGGAGACCGGCCAGCCTTGTCTCAGGAAATCCCGGAATCGATAGTGTCCGAGACCATAGGCTAGCGTATTGTTGTGATGGCCGAATGGGGTAAGGAAGTCGCAGGATGCTCCCACCGCAACCGCCATCACCAGCATCTGCGGCGAAAGATCTGCTGCATGCGCCAGCTCCGTGGCGATCGGCGCCAGTATGGCGACGGTCGTCACGTTGTTGACGAAGGGCGTGATAACCATGGCCAAGGCCAGCATCGAGAAGACGTAAAGGAGGGCCATCGAGAATGGCAGATGCTCCGTCATCGCGATGGCAATGCTACTAGCCGCACCCGTCCTTCCCACCGCTTCTCCGAGGGGCAGCATGGCGACGAGAATGACGATGATTGGCCAATTCAGAGTGCGAAGCGCAGCCGTTATGTCAAGCTTTCCCGCCAGGCAGAGGGTGGCGACAACGCCTCCCAGAGCGATCTCGGGAGAGGCAAGGCCGCAGGCTGTTACGGCCACCCCAAGAACGAAAACAAGGAATGGAATGATCCCTGTTTTCGCTTCGCCGACGGACGGATGGTCTGCCACCTCGAGAAGCTCGTTATAGGCAATAAACGACCTGATTGCCGCCTCATCACCTTCAAGAAGCAGAATGCATCCGGGGCGCAAGGACAGTTCTTCGAAAGGGCCCTCGAAGCGTGCGGGCTCTCCCTCGACCTGCAGGATCTGTACGGCCGCATCGTCGAGATCCTGTGCGGCGATGGAAGAGCCTGCAAGCAGGCTGTGCGGCATGACGACGGCTCTCACCCGGCGTCTCTCGCCTGAGCCTCCCCGCCGCGAGTAGAAAACCTGCCCCGCCTGAAGCGCTCCGGTCAAAGCGGCGGGACCAGCCTCGACCAGCAGGCGATCGTTCGGAAGTAGGATAGTGTCCGGTTTGAGCGGGAATATGCGGCGACCGCCACGGACGACGTTGTGGACCTGTCCCTCCAGCACGGCTTCGAGGCCAGCCACCATCGAGGGAGTATTGTCGGAGGCGGCCGGCCGGAGCTCCGTCATGGCCCGCAGGATAGTCGTCCCATCTTCCGCAGGCCGCTCCTCCCCCTCCCTCAGGAGCGTCCGCGGAAGCCATAGCGCCATGACAAGAAGGCCAACGGCAGTCACCGCCAGGCCCGTTGGAGCGAAATCGAGGAAAGCAAAACCCTCTTCCCCGCCCTGTTTGAGGAGTGCGCTGGCAAGGAGGTTTGCGGGTGTGCCGATCGACGTCCACAAGCCACCCAGCAACGTGGCATAGGAAAGTGGGAGAAAGATCCACCGCGCGGGGATCCTTCCATTGGCCATGATCGAGAAGCACGCGGGCAACACCAGTGAAAAAGCAGCAATGTTGTTCATCACGCTGGAAAGGCACGCAGCGACGCAGCAAAGCGCCATGATCTGCCAGACAGGTCGTCTGAGGTGACGGTTCAGCCACTCGCCGATCCTGTCGAACACATGGCTCCTTCCGAGAGCATGGACGATGAGAAGGACTTCCAGAACGGTGATGACGGCTGGATTGCTTAAGCCTGAAAAGATGCGGTCTGTCGGAACAAGGCCGAAACCCACACCGAGCACGAGCCCGGCAACGGCGATATTGTGCGCGCGAAACCGGTCGCTCGCAAAGGCTGCCATCAGGCCCGCCAGCAAGACAATGATCAGGATCTGGCTCGATGTCACGCCGGAAATCGTCTCTTTCTGGACTCGTGACGGAGACCTTAAACGAAAGCCGGCATCGCCGCACCACCCCAGCTTTTGTTTGTTTCAACGTAAATCTACTAAACTAGTAGACATTTACTGTTTTTTCGATAGCCTTGGTCACCGTCACGACCGATGGAGCTCGGATGCTGGATCTCATCGACCGGAAGATCATCGCTGAACTGCAGCGGGATGCGACCCTTTCAGTGGCTCAGATCAGCGAGCGGGTTGGGCTTTCCCAGACCCCTTGCTGGAAGAGAATACAGAAGCTCGAGCAATCGGGCATCATCCTGGGGCGTGTCGCGCTTGTGGCGCCCGAACACATAGGATTCGGCCTGACTGTCTTCGTCGCCATAGAGGCTGCCGACCATACGCGCATCTGGCGAGAAGAATTTTCGAAAGCGGTCGAGAGCCTGCCTGAGGTCATGGAAGTCCATCGCATGGCAGGCGAGGTCGACTACATGCTGCGTGTCGCGGTGGCCGACATGGCTGCTTACGACGCCTTCTACCAGCGTTTGACCGAGACGGTCATGTTGAAGAATGTCACGTCGCACTTTGCGATGGAGAGGATCAAGAGCTCGACCGCATATCCCGTCGATACCCAGAACAGGTAACCCCTTCTGTGCGGATTGTTAAAACAGGAGAGAACTTTTTCCAAACGTGTGAGTTTTAGAATTCACATCGTCTACCGAGGAAGTAGACTTAGTCATAGTACGTTGCAGTCGCAGTCAGACCTTCTGGCCAGGAGGCGGAGTTCTCCCACCCCACCCCAAACGGAGATGACGATATGAACGGCAGCAAGAACAAAGTGGACAACGCCTTTGCCTGGGCTGCGTTCCTCGCATCCTATGTCCTCGTCTGGCTGATGATCTCGATGCCCATGGAACGGCAGCCCGGCGAACAGCGTGGACCCAAGGCGGTAGTCGCAAGCCTCGGGACGGAGAATTAAGCAAGCCTGAACCCCGGCCGTCGCTTGGAGAGCAAGGAGTGCTACGATGCGTGGATCCACTGGCATAGGTCGATCGCCCCGGCTATATGATGGAGAAACTGTCTCTCTTGAAGCTGTCCGAAAGGAAGTTGCATTCCATGCTTTCGATGAAGGGCAAGTACGGGCTGAAGGCTCTGTACCACCTTGCCGGATTACCTCCTGGAGCAATGGCGCAGTCGGTGGAGATTGCCGAGAAATACGCGATCTCGAAGAAGTTTCTCGACGCCATCCTCGCGGACCTGCGGCACAGCGGCTTCGTGCAGACGCGGAAAGGCCGTGGTGGGGGCTACTGTCTCACGCGCTCCCCCGACACCATCATGGTCGGCCATGTCCTGCGCGTCCTCGATGGGCCTCTTGCTCCGATTCATTGCGCGAGCCGGACGGCCTATCATCGCTGCCGCGACTGCCCCGACGAGAATGCCTGCGCTGTTCGCCTAACCATGCTGGAGGTCCGCGAGGCGATCGCCGAAGTGCTGGACAACAAGTCTTTGACGGCAATGCGCCAGATGGTGGACGACGAAGCTCCGGATCTGGAGCAGGCTCTGGCGACATCCTGACACTTCGCCGCCACCTCGCAACTCGGGAGGTGGTGCGATGACGCTGCATGTAACCATCATTGGAGGAGGAGCCAGCGGGACGCTGGCGGCTGCCCATCTGCTTCAGCGGCGGGTAACGCCGCAGAGGCTGCGCATAACCATAGTGGAGGCTCGCGAGGATGTCGGATGCGGCATAGCCTATTCGACGAACCAACTTTCCCATCTGCTCAATACCCGGGTCAACAACATGAGCGCGTTCGCTGATGATCCGGGCCATTTCGGCCGGTGGCTCGACCGGCACGGGCACGGCGTCAGCAGCGACCTCGACTTCGTGCCGCGCAAGACCTACGGACGCTATCTTGCTGATCTCGTTGCGCCCGATTGTGCCTCGGCATCCGTGCCTCGATTGCGAATCCTGCAAAAGGAATGCATTTCCCTGCGTGTTCATGAACATGGCGTGGAAGTCGGCCTTTCCGACGGCAGCGTGCTGCCCTCCCATTTCGCAATCCTCGCAACCGGCTTCTGCAGGGACGACCACCTGACATCTGGTCTGGATGACCCCTGGGCTCGGCCGCTCGATCGGGATCCGAGGGATCCGGTGGTGCTGGTCGGTACCGGGCTGACGATGATCGACATGGTCTTGTCGCTGCTGGACGAGGGGCAGTCGGGCACGATCTATGCGATCTCGCGGCGCGGGCTGCTGCCGCAACCTCACAAGGCAACCAAGCCCTTTAAGCTCTCCGCAGCAGATATCCCGATCGGCTCCAGCGCCTCTTACATGCTGCAGTGGCTCCGATCCACGATCCGGGACCATGAGGCATCCGGCGGAGACTGGCGCGATGTCATCGACGGCCTGCGGCCGCACACCCAACTCATGTGGCGCCATCTTCCGCCGGAAAGCCGGCATCGTTTCCTGCGGCACACCTCGACCATGTGGGACACCCATCGCCACCGCATGCCGCCTTCTTCCGCGTCGCGCGTCGCTGAGGCTCAGGCATCTGGCCTGCTACGCATCGTCAAGGGATATTTCCAGCGTGCAGAGCGCACGTCGGCGGCAACCCGCGTCGTCTATCGGCCGGCGGGCCGTCATCGGTCGGCTTTCCTTGAGGGATCGCATGCCATCGACTGCCGGGGCTTTCGTCGATTATCCTTCCCGACCCCCAATC
>JAEWKX010000082.1 GCA_023393575.1 Pseudomonadota bacterium | reverse complement strand
GGATATAGCCGGCTGCCGCAAGGGCGACGACGACAAGAACGATGCTGCCAACGCTCATCGGACGTAGAATCCTTTCGGAGGAAACCGGCGGCGCAGTCATTGCGCCGCCGGAGGGAAGCCGATCGTTACTTCAACGGACCCATGGGGGTGCGGTTCTTAACCGCTTCCTGCGTCTTGGCAAGCTCCGGATCGGAAACCAGGCCATACTGGGCGAGCGGGCCGTTCGGGCCGGCCATGTCGTCGGACACGAAGAACTCGACATATTCCTGCAGGCCGGGAATTACATCGAGGTGCGCATTCTTGACGTAGAAGTACAGCGGACGGGAAACCGGGTAGTCGCCGGAAGCGATCGTTTCGACCGACGGCTCGATGCCACCCATCGTCGCGACGCGCAGCTTATCGGTGTTGTTCTGGTAGAAGGACAGACCGAAGACGCCGATGCCGTTCTTGTTCGCGTCGATGCGGGCGAGCGTCTCGGTGTAGTCACCGTCGATGTCGACGGAGACGCCATCCGTGCGAAGCTGCATGCAGGCCTTCTGGGCAGCCTTCTTGTCACCGCTGTTGGCGGCAGCCTGTGCTTCCATCGTGCCGTTCTCTTCGCAGCCGGCGACGATCACCTTCTCGTCGAAGACCTCGCGGGTACCGTGCTTCGTGCCGGGGATGAAGGCGAGGATCGGCTGCTCAGGAAGGTCGGCGCGGATCTCGTTCCAGGTCTTGTAGGGGTTGTCCACGAGTTGACCGTCCTTGACGACCTTGGCGGCGAGTGCCGCGTGCCAGTCGGCCGGGGTGAACTTGTACTCGGCGCCGTTGATGTCGGAAGCGAAGACGATGCCGTCGTAACCGATGCGGACTTCCTGGATCTCGTTCACGCCATTCGCCTTGCAGGTGTCGATATCCGACTGGCTGATGCGCGAGGAGGAATTGGCGATGTCGATGGTGTTCTCGCCCACGCCTTCGCAGAGCTTCTTGCGGCCGGCGCCCGAACCGCCGGACTCGACGACCGGCGTCGGATGATCGAAGTTCTCGCCGAATGCTTCGGCTACGATCGAGGCGTAGGGCAGAACGGTCGAGGAGCCGGCGATCTGGATCTGGTCGCGGGCGGCCGCAGCGCCCGTGGTCGCCAGCATGAGTGCGACGACCGCGCAGCTTCCAAGGTACTTCTTCATGGATTTTCTCCCTAAGAATTCGGATTGACGCTTCGGCGTCGGCTCCCCTCTATAGGGCCTGCATTACAGTTTTGTGACGGTTTTATAGCACTTCCACATGCCCTCGACAGCCCGCCTTTCGGGGCGTGATCATATATGCGGCGTCGCCCCTTTCCCGCTATAGCCCACCCTTCCTGAACCGGAAGCAACCGCCAGGGCCGCCAAAGCTTTGCAGTTGTGCCTCTTCCTCAGCGGCCATGGAACCTCGACCCTCCTCGTGGATTTCCTTCCCGAACGAAGGAAGGAGCCGGTCATGGCACAGGACAACGAATCCCCCGCGGTGCAGTCCATCAAGAAGGAGCAGGCCGCACAGCGGAACCGCCGAAGAAAGAGCGAACTGCAGGAAGGGCTGGAAGACACCTTTCCCGCGTCGGACCCCGTCGCCGCCACCAGCACCGCCATCCCCTCCGGCACCGTCCCGCCCTCCGCGGCGCGGCGCGGTACCGGCAGCGGACGGACGGACGCCCTAGCCAACGAGTTCCCGCTCGTCGAAGAGGCTCTCGAGGCCACCCAGGCCCAGGAAGACGACGATTTCCAGGTGCGGCCCGAGGAGGTCCGGGCCCTGCGGGCGGAAGTGGCGCGCCTGAAGGACTCGGTCCTCGAACTGGCTTCCGGCACGACCCGCGTGGCGAAGGCCAGGGCGCAGGACGCGGTGAGCGACGTCGAGGAGCGCATCCGCGAGCAACCATGGAAAGCGATAGGCCTCGCTGCCGTGACCGGATTCCTCTGGGGACTCAGGCGATAGGCCGCACGGGATTGGAAAAACCCTCCCCTACGGGGCGACGGGCATGGCGCGCTTGTGCGCCGAGGCGCGGTAGGCCGCCAAGATCTTCCGGAGCGACGGCTCCGGAATAGCCTTCCCCTCCAGGAAGTCATCGATCTCGTCATAGCTGACCCCGTAGACTTCCTCGTCCGGCTTCAGCGGCGTATCCGATTCCAGATCGGCCGTGGGAATCTTGAACACGAGGGCAGGGGGGGCGCCGAGATGGCTGGCGAGCGCACGCACCCGCCGCTTGTTCAGGCCGGCGAGCGGCAGGATGTCGGCGGCGCCGTCGCCGAATTTCGTATAGAAGCCCATCAGCGCCTCGGCGGCATGGTCCGTCCCGATGACGACTCCGCGTGACGCCCCGGCGAGCGTGAACTGCGCGATCATCCGCTGGCGTGCCTTGATGTTGCCGAGGTGGAAGTGGAACCGTTCGCCGGAGACGATATCGTCCGCCTGCCGCCTCACCTCCTCCATCATCGCGTCGGTGGCCGGCTTGATGTCGATAGTCACGATTCGATCCGGCCCGATGACCAGGAGCGATTTCCGCGCGTCCGCCTCATCCGCCTGGACGCCGTAGGGAAGCCTGACCGCAATGAATTCGGCGACCGCGCCGCCGGCCCTCAGCCTCTCCACCGCCTGCTGCGCCAGCAGTCCCGCCGTCAGAGAATCGACGCCGCCGCTGATCCCGAGAACAAGGCTCCGGAGGGAATTCCGCTTCAGGTACTCCATGAGGAAGGCGATGCGGTGCTCGGCTTCGGCGGCCGCATCGAAATCCCTTGCGACGCCGAGAACGCTGACGATCTCCGCCCGCTCGTTCGGCAGGTCCTGATTCCCGTCTTTCAGCAGCCTGTCCACTTGGTTCTCCTTCATCATAACCCGACCGAGCCGGCTCCGTCGCAACCCGGCGACGGACAACACCACGCGATAGCGTTATGTTCCAGGCTGGAGCGTCGCGTCCGTCCGCAGTTCCCCGGCAAGGGAGCGTTCATGGAGGATAAGGAGAACAAGGGGGGTTAAATGGTCGGGGCGACTGGACTCGAACCAGCGACCCCTTGACCACCAGTCAAGTGCGCTACCGGGATGCGCTACGCCCCGACCAGCTCTACGAGCAGGATTTCCCTAATCATTCGCCTGCGCCGGCGCAAGCGAAAAATCGCCCTCTGCAAGATTTGCGGATGCCTGCACCGATCTCAGGCAAGGCTCTGCGGCAAGCCGTCGAGCTTGCGGGCCAGGGAATAGTCGCGGGCGTAGGATGTGCGGAAGTCGCGAGCACCCTCGCCGGCACGCTCCTGGGCAGCAAGAGCCGGAAACAGGCCGTCGGGATAGGTTCCCGTCGCGGGCTGGCTGTCGCCGGGCAGAAATGACGTGAGAAGCTTCCAGATCATGAACCGTTCCCTCCAAACACCCCGCACCAACGAGGCATCCTCCCTACCGGTTCCCACCTTAACAGCACTTTGTTTACGAAGATTTTACGACATCGGCGGCCATCCGCCGATGCCTCTTTCGCTCCGGTCGATATGCGCGGTCGTCAGTAGGGCGAATTGCACTGACGACGCGGGCCGTTATACGGCTGGAAGGTGTTGTCCGACGCCCGGTAGGAGCGATAGCGGGCATAGCACCAGCGGACATGGGCATTGCTGCCGCCGTAATAGCGCGGCTGCTGCGCCGCCAGCGCGCCGCCGATGATGGCACCGGCCGCGAGACCGCCGATGATCGCCCCCGCATTGCCGTGGCGATGGCGATAATGGCGATGACGGTAGTCACGATGGCCGCGCCAGTGGCGGTGCCTGTAGTGGCGATGCCTGTACTGGACTTGCTGGACGTCCTGCACCGTCTCGACCTTGACGACCGGTGCGGAGGGAAATGCCTGGGCGGGTACGGTGCCCGACACTGCCGTTGCAAGCGAAATCAGGATAACTGCGAGCTTTTTCATGTTTCCTCACCTCGTTTCTTCGTCCCTGGGCAAGATCGTCTGCCTTGCCGCCTGAACCAGAGGTGAACAACGCCTCCCGAAGGAGAAAGGTTGCGCCTCAGCGCACCTGGTCGAGCAACCGCTTGCACTCCAGAAGGTCGAAGAGCGCTTCCTGCAGCAGCGCCCGATCCTCCTTGCCGATGCTGCCCTTGCCGATCGATACCTCCGGCAGGTCGTCCTCCCCGCTTGAGCCGAAGCCGAAGAAGCGGCCGCTTGGCTTCGCCTTCGGCCGCCCGACGACCAGATCCTCCTCGGCAGACCCGACCTTCGGCTCCATGTGCTTCTCGCCGCCGGCGGCCATGATGGCATCCACGGTTGCGAGATCGGCGGAAGCTATCGCCGCCACGAACTTGTTGCCGTTGGTCTTCAGAAGCTTCTGCACGCCCTTGATCGTATAGCCGTGATCATAGAGCAGGTGGCGGATGCCCTTGAGCAGGTCGACATCCTCCGGCCGGTAGTACCGGCGCCCGCCGCCGCGTTTCATCGGCTTGATCTGCGGAAACCGCGTCTCCCAGAACCGCAGCACATGCTGCGGCAGGTCCAGGTCCTCGGCGACCTCGCTGATGGTGCGGAAAGCGTCCGGGCTTTTGTCCACGTCAATCTCCCACAGGCAAGCATCATGCTCGCGGACGTGCCATCATCCGTCATCGGGACGGCAGGGCACGAATCGCCTTTATTTCAGCGATCTACCTGCTGGAATTCAAGTAGGCCTGCAGGATTTGAACAGGTGAATGCGTCAGGCGGCCGGCACGGGCGGCTTTTGCTTCAGCTTGCGGGCATTGTGGGCGCGCAGGATCCGCTGCTTCAGCACGTTGGACGCCTTGAAGGTCATCACCCGTCGCGGCGAGATCGGCACTTCCTCGCCGGTCTTGGGGTTGCGGCCGATCCGCTCGTTCTTGGAACGTACCTGGAAAGTGGCGAAGGAGGAGAGCTTGACTGTCTCGCCGCGCACGATGGCGTTGCAGATCTCGTCGATGATCGTTTCCACCAGCTCGGCAGACTCGGTTCGCGAAAGCCCGACCTTGCGGAACACCGATTCCGCCAGATCCGCCCGTGTCACTGTCTTTCCGGCCATGATCCCCGCCCAGTTCACTATCGTCTGAAAGCTGGGGGAGAGTATTTTGCTTAAGCGTCAGGGTCAAGCTCTACTGCAAAATCAGCAGCTTCCGCGCCTGTCCTCAAATAGCACAGGTCTCGGGACGTCCTACCAGCGGACGAGAACCGCGCCCCAGGTGAACCCTCCGCCCATGGCTTCCAGCATCACGAGGTCGCCCTTCTTGATCCTGCCGTCATCGAGCGCGACGGAAAGCGCCAGCGGGATGGAGGCGGCCGAGGTATTGCCGTGCAGGTCCACCGTCACCAC
>JAEWKX010000178.1 GCA_023393575.1 Pseudomonadota bacterium | reverse complement strand
CCTACGTGCTCTCCGGCACGCTCGCCGGCCTCACCGGCTGCGTGCTGATGTCCCGTCTCGTGACAGCCCAGCCGAACGAGGGCGTGATGTACGAACTCGACGCCATCGCCAGCGCCGTGATCGGCGGCACTTCGCTGATCGGCGGCGTGGGAACGATCTCCGGCACCGCGATCGGTGCCTTCGTGATCGGCATCCTGCGCAACGGCCTCAACATGAACGGCGTTTCCGCCTTCACGCAGCAGATCATCATCGGCCTCGTCATCCTGGGTACCGTCTGGATCGACCAGTTGCGCAACCGCCGATGAAGAACGGGTGCGGACCCTTATCCGCGGAATGCATGGGGAGCGAGGAGCTCCCGAAGAACCGGCCGGTCAGGCCAATTATAACTGGAGGAAAACATGAAGAAGCTTGCCACCGCACTACTCGCATCCACCATGGCTCTTGGAGCCTTCTCGGCCGCTCAGGCCGGGGAGATCGCCGTCATCGTCAAGACGGTGAACTCGACGTTCTGGCAGAACGTCCAGAAGGGCGCCGATGCCGCCATGAAGGATGTCTCGGAACACACGATGACCTTCCAGGGTCCGGCTGCCGAGTCGGCCATCGCCGATCAGGTCAACCTGGTCGAGAACGCGGTCAACCGCGGCGTCGCCGGCATCGTGCTTGCGCCTTCGGATCCGGACGCGCTCGTTCCCGCCGTCAAGAAGGCATGGGAAGCTCGCATCCCGGTCGTTATCGTCGATTCCATGCTCGCCGAGGGTGCCGAACAGTATTACCAGTCCTTCCTGGCGACCGATAACAAGAAGGCGGGCGAGCTCGCCGCACAAGCACTCATCGAGAAGGTCGGCACCGAAGGCAAGATCGCCGTCATGTCCTACGTGGCTGGCGCCGGTTCGGAAATCGGCCGCGTCGGTGGCTTCACGGACTATATCAAGGCCAATTCCAAGCTCGAGATCGTCGGTCCCTTCTATTCGCAGTCCCAGATGGCGACCGCGCTGAACCAGACGACGGACGTTCTCGCCGCCAACTCCGACCTCAAGGGCATGTTCGGCGCCAACGAGCCGACGGCGATCGGCATGGGCCGCGCGCTGAAGCAGGCCGGCAAGGCCGGTCAGGTCGTTGCCATCGGCTTCGACGGCAATCAGGACCTGCAGGAATTCGTCAAGGATGGCACGCTGTCGGCGATCGCCGTCCAGGGCTCGTTCCAGATGGGCGAACTCGGCATCCAGACGGTGACCAAGATCATCGACAAGGAGAAGGTCGAGAAGTTCGTCGACACCGGCGTCGTGGTTGTCACGAAGGACAATATCGACAAGCCGGAAGCGCAGAACGTCCTCTACTAAGTTCCTCCCGCTGGCGCGCATCGCGAATGATGCGCGCCTCCTTTTGCCAAGGACATGCCATCATGAACGTCGCCGATACCCGTACCCTCCCTCGCACCGATGTGGACGTCACGCTCGTGGGCCTCGGCTGCGCACAGATGGGCAACCTCTACCGCGTGACGAGCTATGAAGAGGCGGCCGGGGCTTTCAAGGCGTCATGGGATGCCGGCATCCGTTATTTCGACACCGCTCCCTTCTACGGCTTCACCCGTTCGGAGCGCCGCCTCGGCACCATGCTGACGGACCTCCCCCGCGAAAGCTATGTGCTGAGCACCAAGGTCGGCCGCGTGATGACGCCGGACGAGACCGTGGGTGAGGAGGAAGACGGCTACGTCCGGCCGCTGCCCTTCCGCCCCGTCTACGACTACACCTATGACGGCATCATGCGCTCCTTCGAGGCCAGCCAGCAGCGCCTCGGCATCCTGAAGCCCGACATCCTCTACGTCCATGACATCGGCCGCATGACCCATGGCGAGAAACACGCACATTACTGGAGCCAGTTGACCGATGGCGGCGGCTTCCGGGCGCTCGGCAAGCTGCGTGCGGAGGGATCGACCAAGGCGGTCGGCCTCGGCGTTAACGAATGGGAAGCCGTCCGCGACGCGATGGAAGTCTTCGACATCGACGTCTCCATGCTCGCCGGCCGCTATACGCTCCTCGAGCAGGAGAGCCTGCCGCTGATGGACGAATGCGCCCGGCGTGGCGTCGCGATCGTGGTGGCCGGCCCCTTCAATTCCGGCATCCTCGCCGGTAACAGGAAATTCAACTATGTCGATGCGCCGGCCGACATCCTCGCCCGCGTCGAGGGATTGCGTGCGGCCTGCGAGGAAGAAGGCGTCTCGCTGCAATCGGCGGCGCTGCATTTTCCGCTGATCCACCCTGCCGTTGTGACCGTCGTATCCGGTGCGCGAACGGCCGACCAGATCAAGTCGAATGTCGCATGGTTCTCGCAAACCATTCCTGCATCCTTCTGGAGTACCCTGCGCGAGCGCGGCCTCATCGCGGAAGGCACGCCGCTGCCTGGCGACGGAGCGTGAGGCGATGCGCATCGACGCCCATCAGCATTTCTGGCGGATCGCCGACCGGGCCGGCCAATGGCCGCCCGCCGAGCTTGCGGCGATCCACCGGGATTTCATGCCGGAAGACCTGCAGCCACGTCTTGACGAGGCGGATATCGGCGGGACGGTTCTTGTCCAGACCATGGAGAACGAGGCAGACACCGCCTTCATGCTCGACCTGGCAGGCCGGCATTCCCTCATCCTCGGCGTCGTGGGCTGGACCGACCTGAAGGCGGCGGATGCACCGCAGGCGATCGGCCGCTTGGCCCGGCATCCGAAGTTGAAGGGCATAAGACCCATGCTGCAGGATATCGCCGACGACCGCTGGATCGACGATCCGGCGCTGCAACCGGCAATCCTCGCCATGATCGAGCATGGACTCGTGTTCGACGCGCTTGTGCTGCCGCGTCATCTGGATTCCCTCCTGGCCTTTGCCCGCCGGGCGGCGCAGCTGCCGATCGTCATCGACCACGGCGCCAAGCCGCCGGTCGCCGAGGGCCGCTTCGTTGACTGGTATGCGCGCATGAAGGCGCTGGCCGAACTTCCGAACATGCACTGCAAGCTGTCCGGCCTGTTGACGGAGGCCGGCGAACAGAAACCACAGGCCATCCGCCCCTATGCGGAAACCATTCTCGATCTTTTCGGGCCTGGCCGGGTAATGTGGGGCAGTGACTGGCCGGTCCTGCGGCTGGCAGGAGACTACCGGGCCTGGCTCGCGCAATGCCTCGACATCGTGCCGCCCGCCCATCACGAGGCGGTGTTCGGCGGAAACGCCCTCCGCTTCTACAATCTCGGCGGCACGCCCCGCCCAAGCATCTGACAGGTCTTCCCATGCTCACCATCATCTGCGATTCCCCCGGCAAGCTTTCCACCATCGACCGCGCCAGACCCGTCCGCGGCGAGGGCGAGGTGCTGGTGAAGGTCCGGCGCGTGGGCGTCTGCGGCACCGACCTGCATATCTTCACCGGCAACCAGCCCTATCTGTCCTATCCGCGGGTCATGGGGCACGAACTTTCCGGCATCGTCGAAGAGGTGCCCGCCGCCAGCCACCTTATGCCAGGGGATATGGTTTCAATCATCCCCTATATCTCCTGCGGTCATTGCAGCGCCTGCCGCAAGGGCAAGACGAACTGCTGCCGCAATATCGGCGTGCTCGGCGTCCATCGCGACGGTGGCATGACCGAATATCTGAGCCTCCCGGAACGTTTCGTGCTGAAGGCGGAAGGCCTCGACCTCGATCAGGCCGCGATGGTGGAATTCCTGGCGATCGGCGCCCATGCCGTGGCGCGCGCGAATGTCCAGCCGGGCCAGAAAGTGCTGATCGTCGGAGCCGGCCCGATCGGCATGGCGGCGGCGATCTTCGCACGCCTCGATGGTGCCGAGGTGACGTTCCTGGACGGGCGCGCCGACCGCCTGGACTTCGCCGCAAGGCACCTTGGCGCCTCGCATACCGTGCAACTCGGCGACGGCGATCAGCAGACGTTGTCGCAGATCACGAACGGCGATTTCTTCGATGCTGTCTTCGACGCGACCGGCAATCCGAAAGCCATGGAGCGGGGGTTCGGCTTCGTCGGCCATGGCGGCACCTATGTCTTCGTCTCGATCGTCTCCAGC
>JAEWKX010000425.1 GCA_023393575.1 Pseudomonadota bacterium | reverse complement strand
GCCCAGCATCGGTTGCTCCGTCAGTGGCTGCAGCCGCAGCCGCAACCGGAATCCTTGGCGCGGGTAATCTCGACGCGCCAGGTCTCCGGCCCCTGTTCCAGATAGGTCCAGTCAAACTGCTCCGGATAGCGGCTTTCGATCTGGTAATGCAGGGGCCGCGGGTCATGGTCGCTTGCGACGTGCATAGAGTTCCCCGGCTGGAGCGAGGTGAGCACGCCGAAAATGCGGGGGTGACGCTCTGCAGGCGGTATGACCCTGACATCGATCAGAGGAATCTCGGCGGTATTCGACATCTATTCTTTCCGAAGGCCTTGTTGATCAATCGCGGGAGAGAAGACCGGACTCGTCCCGATCATCAACCTATCCCAGAGGATCAAGCTCCAATTTGTGGTGCGACAAACAACCCCACAGGTGTGCGGATCAGTTGACATTGCGCAAAGACGGAACTGCCGATCGCGGCTAGGTCCTCGATGGAAGTGCTAGAAGGAAAAAGCCCATGTCGCAGTCCATCGTGGAAAAATACGGCGAGGCGCGGCTGCCGCGTTACACCAGCTATCCCACGGCTCCCAATTTCACAGCCGACGTCGTCCCAGGCACCTATGCGACTTGGCTCAGGTCGATCCCGTCCGAGCGGGCAACGTCGCTCTATCTCCACATCCCCTTTTGTCGGTCCATGTGCTGGTACTGCGGATGTCACACGACGATCACCGAGAAGGACAAGCCGATCCTGGATTATCTCGACGTTCTACATCGGGAGATCGATCTCGTGGCCGCTCAGCGAAGCGATAGCCTGAATGTCGGCGAGATCCATTTCGGTGGCGGTACGCCCACGATCATCCAGCCGGAAGAATTCGTCGCGCTGATGCAGGCGTTGCGAACCAAGCTCGGCTTCGCCCCGCAGGTGAACACCGCAATCGAAATCGACCCTCGCCGTCTTCAGGCAGACATGATGGAGGCGCTTGGCGTTTCCGGGGTGACACGCGCAAGTCTCGGCGTGCAAAGCTTCGATCCGAAGGTGCAGAAGGCTATCAACCGCATCCAGACGGCGGAGACGACCTGGGCGGCGGTCGATGGACTGCGCCGGAACGGAATCGACGCAATCAACTTCGACCTGATCTACGGTCTGCCCTACCAGACCGTAGAATCCTGCGTCGATACGGTGGACGTCGCCGTTGGAATGAGGCCCGACCGCTTCGCGGTGTTCGGATATGCCCATATTCCGGGCTTCAAAAAGCACCAGAGGTTGATCGAGGAGGCGGCCCTTCCAGACGCTCGGGCACGCCACGCCCAGGCCGAAGCCATCGCTGCACGGCTGGTGGAAGCAGGTTATCAGCAGATCGGGCTCGATCACTTCGCCCTGCCCGAGGACGAGCTGGCTGTTGCGCAGCGGGAAGGCCGTCTGCACCGGAATTTCCAGGGCTACACCACCGACGCATGCGAGACACTTGTTGGTCTTGGAGCTTCCGCGATCGGCAAGCTCGCCCAGGGATATCATCAAAACGAGGTCCCGCCCGGCCTCTACGCAAGCCGTGTCTCTTCCGGCGAGCTCCCGACGGCAAAGACCTACATCCTGACGGCAGAGGACCGGCTGCGGGCAGAGATCATCGAACGGCTGATGTGTGATTTCTCCGTGGATGTCGCGACCGTGTGTGCTTCACACGGGTTCGATCCGGTCCTTCTCATGAAGGACAACAAGGCACTCGACACGTTGGAAAAGGATGGGCTTATCCGGCGCAGCGAGGCGATCGTTGAGGTCGATGACAGGCATCGCTTCGTTATCCGTGCCGTCGCGGCGGCATTCGATGCCTATCTCGGCGCCTCCCAGCGGACTTACAGCAAGGCCGCCTGATTTCGAAGACTTTACCGCTGCTAAACCGTACCTACAGAAAGAGCCCGGCTGGGGGGATATCCCGCCGGGCTCTTTCGTGCGGCCGACGCCCGTGCCCCCCCTACGTCGTCAGGCCGCGATAGATTGCCGGCAAGGCCGCCGGAAGTTTCGAGAGGTCGCCGACAAGCGCAAAGCCGTTGCGACCGAACATGAGCGGCAGGTAGGACTGGGCGTCGCGATCCACCGTTACAGCAAAGACCTTGGTGCCGTTGCGGCGCGCCTCCTGCACGGCCCGGCGGCTGTCCTCCAGCGCGAAACGGCCTTCGTAGTGATCGATATCGTTCGGCTTACCGTCGGTCAGCACCAGCAGGAGCTTCGTGCGGTTCGGTCTCTTCTGAAGCTCCGCGGTGGCATGGCGGAGGGCCGCGCCCAGGCGGGTATAGTAGCCTGGCTTCAGTGCGCCGATCCGGTTCTCGACCGCTTGCCCCATCGCCTCGTCGAAGGCCTTGACCGTCTCGATGCGGACCCAGGATCGGCGTCTCGAGGTGAAGGTGAGGATGGAATGGTCGGTACCGCAAGCGGACAGACCCTGCGCCAGCACCAGCAGCGCTTCCTTCTCGACATCGAGAACCCGGCGATTGTCGATCCAGGCATCCGTCGATAGAGACACGTCGACAAGGATGGTCACCGCCATATCCGGTGTCTGCGGCCGGCTCATCAAATGAATCCGGTCGCTGCCCTGCCCGCCGGCAATGAGATCCGTCCGCGAGCGGACGACGGCATCCATGTCGAGTTCCGAGCCGTCGAGCTGCGCCTTCAGCAGTTCATTGCGCGGCCTAAGGATCTCGAACTGACGGCGTACTTTCTTCACGAGCCTCCGCGTCTCGTCATCGGTCACCAGCGCATCTCCCTTCTCGGAAGCCGGAGCAGCCAGTACGCGGCAGTAGCTCTTGAGATAGGTCGATTTCCGGTAATCCCATTCGGGATAGCTGAGTTCCGCTTCTATGCGGCTCAAGTCGAGCATTTCCGGCGGAAGATCCAGATCGAAGCGGAAGCGTGACGACGGGCGTTCGCGACGACGGCCGAGAACCATGTCGTCGAGATCGTCCGCCGCCTTGCCGTCCTCGTCATCCTTGTCGTCCGTCGGGCGATCGACATTGACCATCTCGGCCATTGCCAGGATCTTCTCGAAGCGGTTCAGGATGAAGGGGCTGCGCTCTTGGCGCTTGTCGTCCACCGCCTCGCGTTTGGCAACGAAGCGCTTGCCGCCGGCGGGCGTGCTGGCATCTTCGAGCGGGCTGTCCATATCGCTGTTGCCGGGTGCGGTCTCGCCGGTATCGAAGAATTCGGGCCAAAGGACCACGTCCATCATCGGCTGGTAGCCGGGTGGGGTGCGGCGCGGGAATATCGAGGCGGGAAGCGGATCGTCCAGTTCCGCGGCATGGCGCAGGATGCTGAGGATCCGGTTTTCAACCAGTTGCTCCACCGGCGGCAGCTTGCCCCGTTTCCGCTCGGTCACGATCGCGCAGCAGAGCCGGCGATAGCTGCTCCGAAGGCCTGGGAAGGCCTTCAGCACGTCACGCACCGTCTCTTCCGCCCGCTCGATCCTGGCGAGGTCGCGAGCGAGTGGATCGTCAGCCTGGATTGTCTGGGACGGCGCAAGCGCCAGATAAGCCGTGAGCCAGATGTAGAGGCTGCGGTTGAGGTCCCGGTCGGGGAAGAGGTCAATCTCCGTCGGCAACATGACTCGGGCGAAATCACGACCGATCCGCGCCACCCGCTCCTCGCCGAGGCCTACCAACTGACGTAGCTTCAGCCGGTGGCTGGACGTCTTCTGCGCGGCAGGTACCAGTTGGCATGTGCTCTCGCCGCCGAAGCCGCGAAAGCAGGATGCGAGTACCGGAGAGACCTCGTCGAGGGTGACGGCATGTTCCGGATAGCGCGGCATGCTTCGGGTCTGCCCGACAAGGCGGTGCCACGCTTTGCCGACGGTTTCTTCCAGTTCCAGGAACTCGAACATGATCGCCTCAAGGAATGATTGCGCTCGCGACTTCGCGCAGTGCCAGCCGTACGTCACGATCGTCCGTCAGAGGCTCGATAAGGGCTGCCGAGATCGCCTCCTGTGGTTTCAGCCCGCTTTCGATCAACGATGCGCAGTAAACGAGGAGGCGGGTCGAAACGCCCTCTTCGAGATCATGTCCCTTCATGGCGCGCAGTCGGTGGGCGAGATTGACCAGCGGTGCGACGCGCCGCTCCTCCAATCCGCTTTCAGCCGAAACGATGGCAATCTCCTGATCCTTCGGCAGGAAATCGAACTCGATCGCCACGAAACGCTGTTTGGTCGAGGGCTTCAACGCCTTGAGGATGTTCTGGTAACCGGGGTTGTAGGAGACGACGAGCATGAACTCTGCCGGCGCTTCGAGCGTTTCTCCTGTCCGTTCCAGCGGTAGAATGCGCCGGTCGTCGGTCAGCGGGTGCAGCACGACGGCGACGTCCTTGCGAGCTTCGACGATCTCATCGAGGTAGCAGACACCGCTGTTGCGGACCGCGCGGGTGAGCGGGCCGTCGACCCAGACCGTGTCACCGCCCTTCAGGAGATAGCGGCCTGTCAGATCGGCGGCTGCGAGATCGTCATGGCAGGAGACGGTGGACAGCGGCAGTCCAAGTCTTGCAGCCATGTGGCTGACGAAGCGGGTCTTGCCGCAACCGGTCGGGCCCTTCAGGAGAAGCGGCAGCTTGCGCTTCCAGGCGAGTTCGAAGAGTTCGCATTCGTTGCCCGCCGGGATGTAGTGGGGTACCTGCGCCTCGCTCGGCGCCTTGACGGAAACATGCAGGGTCATTGTCAGATCCTTTCAACGGAGAGGTGGGTGC
>JAEWKX010000339.1 GCA_023393575.1 Pseudomonadota bacterium | reverse complement strand
GCCGATACTCCGGCGGCAGATGATGTCGTGATCGCCAAAGGCGACGCCAAGATCCTCATCGACAGCCTCTCGCTCGTCTACATGGAGGGCTCGGAGATCGACTTCGTCGACAACCTCCTCGGGCAATCCTTTCAGATCAAGAATCCGAACGCCGTCGCAAGCTGCGGATGCGGAACGAGTTTTTCCGTCTGAGAAAAGAGGGCCGACGTCAGGCTTTCAAAGTCCGCCCGGTTCGTTAAAAGGAAGCGAGCACGAGGAGCGGACATACCCATGAAGATCGCCACCTGGAACATCAACGGCGTCAAGGCCCGCATCGACAATCTGCGTCAGTGGTTGACCGATTCGTCCCCGGACATCGTGTGCCTTCAGGAAATCAAATCGGTGGACGAGAACTTTCCGCGCTTCGAGATAGAGGCGCTCGGCTACCACGTCGAGACCCACGGGCAGAAGGGGTTCAACGGCGTGGCGCTCCTTTCCCGGATCCGTCCGGACGAGGTCATCCGCGGCCTGCCGGAAGGGGACGGCGATGACCAGTCCCGCTATATAGAAGGCGTCTTCTCGGTCTCAGGCGGTGCGATCCGCGTAGCCTCCATCTACCTTCCGAACGGCAATCCCGCCGACCATCCGGTCAAGTATCCCTACAAGCTCCGGTGGATGGAGCGCCTGCGAGCCCATGCCGCCAACTGCCTGGCGCTGGAAGAGCCGCTGATCCTGGCGGGCGACTACAACGTCATCCCCGAGCCGCACGACTGCTTCGATCCGGCTGCGTGGGCGACCGACGCCCTGTTCCTGCCCGAGACGAGAGCGGCCTTCCGGCGGCTTGAAACGCTCGGCCTGGTGGACGCCGTCCGCTCGACCACCGACGCGACGAAACTCTACACCTTCTGGGACTACCAGGCCGGCGCCTGGCAGAAGAACAACGGCATCCGGATCGATCACATGCTGCTGTCGGCCGAGGCGGCCGACAGGCTCGCGTCCACCGCGATAGAGAAACACGTTCGGGCGTGGGAAAAACCGTCCGACCATGTGCCGGTGACGGCGGTCTTCGACTTCCAGCCGGCCTAGAAGCGGATCACTCCGCCCCCCGGGCCAGTTCCTGCGACAGGGCAACCGCGACGCGCCGGTCTTCCTCGTTTGCCACCGAGAATGCCTGCTCCTGCAACTGCTGCATCCAGCCGCAATCCTTCGGGCTGCAGCGATCCAGTGCCGCGGTGAGGAAGGCCAGCCCGCGAACGGTATGGCCCTCCTGGAACAGGACGTCGCCAAACACGGCCATGGCGCCCGGATGCCCGCTCTTGCGGGCCTGGTTAAGCCATTTCTTGGCTTGATGAATGTTGGCGCCCCCGCCTTCTCCGGCCAGCATCATCCGCGCCAGCTCGAACTGCGCTTCGGCGACACCAAAGGCGGATGCCGCCTGGAAATAGAGCTGCCGTGCCTGCAAGAGGTCCCGCTTCACCGGAGTTCCCGGTATCCCGTCGCGGTAGTAGCCCGCAAGCGACATCAGGGCGTTGATGAAGAATCCGGTATCTTCCGAACCGGGCTCGACCCCTGCGGCTGCGATCTCGTTGTAGATCTTGAAGGCTTCGAAATCATCCTTGGCGACGCCGTCGCCATAGGCATACATGTTGGCGAGCGCCCAGCGCGAACCGGTGTGGCCCTTTTCGGCGGCGTAGCGATAGGCCTCGACCGCGTCATCCTTCTGACCGTTCTTGTAGGCATTGAAGCCGAACTTGAAGAGGTCGAACGGTCCGGATTCCTTCGTCACCCCCGACTTGATATCGAAGGCGGCAGACGATCCGGCCATGATAGAGGCAAAGGAAAGCCCCAGAAGCAATACACGCATGGAACCCTTAGACGACAAGGACATCGCTCAAACTCTTCCGGCCAGGTAACAGGCAGTGCCGGTCTGCCTCCGTCTGATCGCCGGCGCAGGGACGCAGTTCCCGGCTAAACCCGATCCCGGGATCCGTTTCGCCGGAAGAAATGCACCGTAGACGCCTTTTTCGGCAAGACTAGGACGCGGCAGCGTCACAATAGAGGCTGCCGCATTGCCCCTGCGGCGACAGTCCCCCAACCGTGCACGCCACTGATTTGCGATGAATAACCCGCCCATGATACTCCAACTCACGCGCCCCGCCCCCGCGGTCCGCCGCTTTCCTGCTTATCGCTGCTCCCCGTTTGTGGCGGGAAATGGACAGTTTTGCCCCTGCCCGCTCGCGTACAGACTCTCTCAAACAGATGTTGCCAAATCGTCACAATCCGCCCGACCTCGGAACTGGATGTATTGGCCTCGGCAAAAAAAAGCCCGGCGCGAACCGGGCTTTTTCTTGGATGTACACAGTGATCAGAAGGAGATGCGGTAGGAGCCGGAGACGGCATAGGCCCAATCGCCATCGGCCGTCGCATTGTAGACAGCCTCGTCTCCAGTCGATTGCTCGCCTTCCGTCAGATAGCTGACGGCACCGCCGAGGCGGAGCTCGCCGGGACCGGCCTTGACCGAAACACCAGCAGCAACGGTCCAGGTGTCGCTGTAGATATCCGCGCCGGAATCGACGCCGCGATCCCAGGTGAGGTTGACGGTACCGGATACGGTTTCGGTGAAGGCATGGCCTACGCCGGCCTGGATCGTCCAGCCGTCACGCCAGTTGTAGACGTCCTCTTGAGGGACGTATCCTGGCCCGACCCCAGGCCCTAAAGCGACAGGAGTGAATATAGAATAATTTAGTTTATCCATCACGCTCCAGTCGGTCCACTTTATCGAGCCATAGACCAACCAGCCGGGCGCAACACCGCTCTGTACGCTGAGCTTGAGCGATTGCGGAAGAGTGCCGCTACCGAACGCGTCCTGCTGACCAAGTCCAGGCACAACCGCCGGATCCCAATCGAAGGTGCCTTCGTCGGCATCATGCTCGATCTTCGAGCGGTACATGAGCTGGACGCGCATCGCGTATTCAGGAATGTCGTAGGCGACGCCCAGACGGTAGCCGACGGCGGAGTCATCCTCAAGCTTCAGATCGCCGCGAAACGCATCTGCCGTATATTCGAAATCCTGCAAGAAGACGCCGCCAAGAAAGTGAATGCGCCCCTTTCCAGCTTGTGCGCTGATGTCGCAGGTCGCACCGTATTCATTGGTGATGAACTCCTTGCGGCTGGCGCCCGATCCGCCGCCGAGAAGGCTTGCCGTTTGAGCCTGGGTTCCGTACTCCGCATCGGCCCCAAACGGCTGCGTGTAGGTAAATGCACAACCGAAGTTATCCGAAGCCTGGAATTTCGCTGCAAAGCTCGGAATCCAGTAGTCCTGCGAGAACCGGCCGTCGGTCGCGTCAACGCCGTTTATGGTCGAATACTTCCGGTGCGGCGAAACGTAAGTCACTCCGGCACGTCCCGCGATATTACCGTCTTCGAACAGGATATCGGTATCGGCCTCGCCCCGATTCCAGCCGCCGGCCAGTGCTGTCGTGCTCAGAGCGGCCGCGGCCGCGAGTGCCAAAAGGGTCTTGGAAACCAGTTTTTTTGTCATCTTCTCCCACCTCCCGGTATGCGATGGCGGCAGTGTAGATGCTTCAAGGTAAATGACAACTTTCCGTGAGCGGCGAGGCGCACTGCAATACGGCTGCCAGTTTTACGTGAGTTTTTGGGAACACTGTATTTTGCCAGCAGAAACAAAAAAACTTTTCTCCGAACCCTCCGCCACCGCTAGACAGAGGAATTTTCTTCTCTCACCGGCGTCAACTGTGTCCCACCGGCCACATTTTGTCCGCCGTTGACGTTCACGGCAGAACTACGGCGGGGATTCAATCCCGTACAACAAAAAGCCCGCAGCGAAGAGCGCTGCGGGCCACGATAGGAGATGAAGAGGCATATCAGCCGGCTTCGGCGATTCTCTGGGCTGCCGTACGAAGGACGCTTAATTGCACCTCGAGTTCGGCATAACGCTCGCGCTCGGCGGCCACTACTTCCGGGTCGGCGTTCTGCACGAACTTCTCGTTGGCCAGTTTCTTGGCTACGCGATCCATGTCTGTCTCGGTCTTCCCGATCGCCTTCTCGATGCGGGCCTTTTCCACCCCCAGATCGATGAGGCTGCCGAGCGGCAGGCAGGCGATGGCCTCGCCCACGACCACTTGCGCCGCACCCTTGGGTGCCGTCGCGGCGATCTCGATGTTCTCAACACGAGCCAACCGGCGGATGGCCGCATCATGCCGCTTCAAGCGCGCCTGAGTGGCGTCAGTGGCGCCGACGACGATCAGCGGCGCCACTGCAGCGGGCGGAACGTTCATCTCCGCACGCGCCGAGCGAAGGCCTGATACGAGATCGACCAGCCAGTTGATTTCGGCGGCGGCCGCCTCGTCGGCGAATTCCGGCGCCGGCCAGCCGGCATGGCAGAGCAGCGTGTCGCGGCTCGCCGTATGCGCCCACAGCTCCTCGGTCATGAACGGCATGAACGGATGGAGGAGCTTGTAGGTTTCCTCCAGGACATAGGAGACGCAAGCCTGGGCCTCCGCCTTGGCCTTTTCGTCTTCGCCGGCGAAGACCGGCTTCAGGAGTTCGAGATACCAGTCGCAGAACTGGTTCCAGACGAAGCGATAGAGCGAGCCGGCCGCTTCATTGAAGCGCTGGCTCTCGATCGCCTCCGTCACGTCGCGGATCGTGCCGGCAAGTTCCGTCAGGATCCAGCGATTGATGGTGAGCGTCGCCGTTTCAGGGATGAAATGCGGGTCGCGCCGGACGCCGTTCATCTCGGCGAAGCGCGTCGCGTTCCAGAGCTTGGTTCCGAAATTGCGGTAGCCGGAGATGCGGGCCGGATCGAGCTTCACGTCCCGGCCCTGCGCCGCCATGATGGCGAGCGTGAAGCGCAAGGCGTCTGCCCCGTATTCGTCGATCAGTTCGAGCGGATCGATGACGTTGCCCTTGGACTTCGACATCTTCTGGCCGTTCTTGTCGCGAACCAGCGCGTGGACGTAGACCGTGTGGAACGGCGCGACCGGATTGCCGTCTTCGTCCTTCATGAAGTGCAGACCCATCATCATCATCCGGGCGACCCAGAAGAAGATGATGTCGAAGCCGGTGACCAGCACGCTGGTCGGGTAATACTTCTCCAGTTCCGTCGTCTGCTGCGGCCATCCGAGCGTCGAGAACGGCCAGAGCGCGGAAGAGAACCAGGTGTCGAGCACGTCCTCGTCGCGAGTAAGGATCTCCCCCGGACGGAAATTCTCCAGCAGGTCTTCCACATAGGCCTTCATCGGGCCTTCATGCGCGATGTAGTGCTGGATTGCTGCATGAAGAGCTTCTTCCTCGGTCTTCTCCACGAAGACCTGTCCGTCCGGGCCATACCAGGCCGGGATTTGGTGGCCCCACCAGAGCTGGCGCGAGATGCACCAGGGCTGAATGTTCTCCATCCACTCAAAGTAGGTCTTTTCCCAGTTTTTGGGGACGAAGTTGGTGCGACCTTCCCGCACGGCCGCGATGGCCGGCCTGGCCAGGGTCTCGGCATCGACGAACCACTGGTCGGTCAGCATGGGTTCGATGACCACGTTGGAGCGGTCGCCGAAGGGCTGCATGATCTTCTTGTTCTCGACATAGGGCACGTCGTTGCCTTCGGCATCCGTGACCGTGACCGCGAGACCTTCGGCATTGATGGCGTCGATGATCCGCTGGCGGGCCTCGTAACGGTCGAGGCCGCGGTATTCGTCCGGCACGAGGTTGATGTCGTCGACCTCCGATTCCGCCGGAAGCGCGCCGGACCTCGCGATCTCCAGCGCGCGCGCCGCATAGACTGCATAAGGCTCGCCGTCGTCGCGCAAGCGTGCCTGGGTATCCATCAGGCGATAGAGCGGAATACTGTTTCGCTTGGCAACCTGGTAGTCGTTGAAGTCGTGCGCGCCGGTGATCTTCACGGCACCGGAGCCAAAGGTGGGATCAGGATACTCGTCGGTGATGATCGGAATCAGCCGGCGGTGCTCCTTCGGGCCGACCGGGATCTCGCAAAGCTTGCCGACGATCGGTGCGTATCGCGTGTCCGAGGGATGAACCGCAACCGCGCCGTCGCCCAGCATCGTCTCCGGACGCGTCGTGGCGATCGAGATGTAGTTGCGCTCTTCCTCCAGGATGACGGTGCCATCCGCGTCCTTCTCTACATAGGTGTAGGTCTCGCCCCCGGCCAGCGGGTACTTGAAGTGCCACATATGGCCGTCGGCCTCGCGATTCTCGACCTCGATATCGGAAATCGCCGTCTCGAACTTCGGGTCCCAGTTGACGAGGCGCTTGCCGCGATAGATGAGCCCTTCCTTGTAAAGCGTTACAAAAACTTCCAGAACGGCCTGCGACAGCCCCTCGTCCATGGTGAAGCGCGCGCGCGACCAGTCACAGGAGGCGCCGAGCCGCTTCAACTGGTTGAAGATCAGCCCGCCGGATTCCGCCTTCCATTCCCAGACCTTGTCGATGAACGCCTCGCGGCCCATCTCGCGGCGGCCCGGCAGTTGCCGTTCGGCAAGCTGGCGCTCGACCACCATCTGCGTCGCGATCCCGGCATGATCCATGCCCGGCTGCCACAGCACATCCTTGCCGCGCATGCGTTCGAAGCGGACCATGATATCCTGCAGCGTGTTGTTGAGCGCATGGCCCATATGCAGCGAGCCGGTCACGTTCGGCGGCGGGATGACGATCGTGAAGGTCTCGGCGTCCGGCCTTGCATTGGCGCCGGCGCGGAAGGCGTCAGCCTCGTCCCAGGCGGCGGCGATTTTCGGTTCGACGGCGGTGGAATCGTAGGTTTTGTCGAGCATTTTCCGACCAGTTTTCGAGTTCTCGTATGGCTTGGGTGTAAATAGGAGCGGTGGAAGCGAGTCAATAAGAAAGCCGCCCCGTTGCCGGAGCGGCCCTGTCAACAGACCTTCCGTGCGTCAGCGGCGCGGACCGCGAGCCACGCGTTCGATCTCTTCGCGCACAAGACGCTCGACCAGCGTCGGAAGATTGTCGTCCAGCCAGGTCTGGAGCATGGGGCGCAGCATCTCCTGCGCCAGGTCCTCGATCGAACGTCTCTCGATGCCGTCGAAAACCGCTGCCAGTTCGCCGAAGGAGCGGGCAACCTGCGCTCCGACTTCGTCCGAAAGAAGCGCCTCGACCTTCGCCGGCAGGGTCGCCGGCTCGACCGGAGGCGCAACGTCGGCGCTTCGAACAGATGCCGGTGCGTTCACGGACTCCGACCGTACGGATACGTCCAGAATGGGCTGCGGAGCCTCACTATTCATCTCGGCCGCATTCATCTCGGCCGCCTCCTCACGATCCGGCGCAGGCTCCAGGCTCCGTGCCGCAACGGACATCGGGGCGGCAATCGGAGGACGGGATCCGGCGGACGGTGCGACACCGATAGCACCGTTCTCCTGCCTTGCGGAGGCTGCCCTTACCCGCGCCGCGACGTCGGCGAGCGACATGGACCGTTCCGGCTCCCGAGCCGCGGCTTGCTGGGGTTGAATTCGAAGTGGCTGCCCCGGATCGTTGGCTGCCAGTTCGGTCACGATGTCGATTTCGCCCTCATCCAGTTCATCGTCCGCGTAGAGAGGCGGAAGGCCGGCGCCCGCGCCACTCTCGCTCTGGGGCTCGTTGCTCTCGATGATCCTGCGGATGGAAGCGAGTATCTCTTCCATCGAGGGTTCACGCGCTACATTCGGCTGAGCCATTTCCTTCTCCGCAACTGCCTGGAGCACCGGCCGTCCAACACGACCTGATTCGAGGTCAGTGTACGAAACCGGAGAAGGGAAACAATCGCAGGAGTCCCAAAGGCTTGCGGGATACACAGATTTGTTTGCAGATGAGTCCCCGGAGCCACACAGGAACCACCCCCGCAGGGGATCAGAAAACGAAGGTCCGCTCTCGACGGAAGCCGGGAAGCGGTTTGACGGATGCGTTGAAATGGCTGCTTTGGGAAACCGCGCCCTGCTCCTTGATGAGAAGCTTCGCCTGCGCGGCGTTGCCGTAGCCCACGACCGCGACCAGCCGGCCACCGTCCCGCAACTGGTCCAGCAGCGCCGACGGGACCTCCTCCACCGCACCGTTGACGAAGATCAGGTCGTAGGGAGCTTCCGCCGGATACCCCGTCTCCATCTCGCTTGGAACGACGGCGACGTTGTCATAGCCGAAGCGCGACAGGACATCGCCGGCGCGCGCGCAAAGATCGTCGTCGGCCTCCACCGAGACCACCGACCCAGCCAGTAGCGAAAGGAGCGCGGAGACGTAGCCAGTGCCGCACCCCACTTCGAGCACCAGATCGTCCTTGCCGATACGAGCAAGCTGCAACAGCTTGGCGAGCGGCGAAGCTTCCATCAGATAGCGGCCGGGAGCGATCTCCAGGTCATCGTCGATATAGGCGATCGCCTTCAGGTTCGCGGGAACGAACTCTTCACGCGGGACCGACAGAAAAGCCTGCAGCACCGAATGGGACGTCACGTCCGTGGTGCGGATCTGGTTGTCCACGATCTTTGTGCGTGCCGATTCGAAGTCCATCATCCCGGTTGTCCCAACTTGACCTTGCTCG
>JAEWKX010000307.1 GCA_023393575.1 Pseudomonadota bacterium | reverse complement strand
ATCACCTGGGCGGGGATCGACAATTTCTACTTCTTCTTCAGCCACGAGGATTCCCGCGACGCCTTTGCCATCCCGCACGACCTTAAGATCCTCAAGGAGGTTTTCGGGCTGGAACCGGGCGGATACCGCCGCCGGAACGCCTTCTGGCGCTCACACGCATTGTCGGACATCATCGAGACGGAAGCAGAGCCGCAGCGCGCCGCTCTGAAAATGCAGGAAAAAGGCATCCGCAAGGCTTATGACCGGTTATCGGCCCGCTACCAGGCCGGCAAGAGTGAGAACGACATCCCCCTCCGTTGACCAACCACGGGAAAGACCATGGAAGCTTCACGAGACATTTCACGGCTGATCGAGATCATGGCAGCCCTGCGTGACCCGAAGACCGGTTGCCCCTGGGACATCGTACAGACCTTCGAAACGATCAAACCCTACACGATCGAGGAAGCCTACGAAGTGGCGGATGCGATCGAGCGCAACGATCCCGACGACCTCTGCGAGGAACTGGGAGATCTCCTGCTACAGGTCGCCTACCATGCCCGGATGGCGGAAGAGGCCGGGGAATTCTCCTTTGGCGACGTCGTCCTTGCCGTCACCCGCAAGCTGATCCGCCGCCACCCGCACGTGTTCGCCGTCTCGGACGCCGCAACTCCAGATGCTGTCAAGATCCAGTGGGACGAGATCAAGGCAGAGGAAAAGCGTGAGCGCGCGGAAAGGCGGGCACGGCGCGGAATCACCGAAGACTTCAAGAGCGGCTATCTCGGCAGCGTACAGCGCAGCCAACCGGCGCTTACCGAAGCCCTGAAGCTGCAGCAGAGGGCGGCCAAGGTGGGTTTCGACTGGTCGGAAGCCGAGCCTATCCTCGATAAGATCGAGGAGGAGATCGGGGAATTGCGCGAGGCCCTGCACGGCGGGCAGAAGGAAAAGATGAAGGACGAACTCGGCGACCTGATCTTCGCCCTCGTCAACATCGGCCGCCATGTCGGTGCCGATCCGGAGGACGCGGTGCGCGGAACAAACACCAAGTTCCGGAACCGGTTCAGGTACATCGAGGCGGAACTTGAGAAAGCAGGCGAATCGCTCGATGCGGCGACGCTGGAGCGGATGGAAGAGCTCTGGCAGGCGGCGAAGACGGACGAGGGATAGCAGCGCGGTCATACATCCCCGGCTGTTACCGGTCGTGCATCCCCTTGCCTGCGAGGATCCGTTCCCTGCTCTTGTCGATGCGCGAGCGGCGCGTCGCCGCCTGTTTCGGCTGTGCGAAGTAGAGCACGTAGCCCCGCCGGCGGCCAGGCGTCAGCACCTCGAAAGCCGTTTGCAACTGCGGATCCTCTTCAAGAGCCGCGATCAGTTCTTCCGGATAGGCGAGATCCTCCTTCGGCAGATCGACCTTCGCCCCGGCCTTTTCCAGCGCCGCCGCGTCAGCCACGTACGCCCGGATGAGTTGTTCACGGGCGATGATCTCGTCCAGTTCGGTAAACCTCAGGACGCGGGATGAGCGTGAGTTCTCGCCCGGGGCGACAAGCAGGCCTTCCCGGTCATCGAGGAGCACGCCCTTGAAGAAACCCAGCGTGGCGCTGTCCTTGAAGCCCCATAGCAGCGCGACATTTCCGCCGTCGATCGTGTAGCAGGGCGAACTCCATTTGAAGGTTTCGGTGAGCCCACAGCCGAGCAGTATCCGCCTCAGTGCCAGAAGCTCCTGCCCCCAACGCTCCTGCTCCGCAAAGAAGGCGTCGATCCTCCTGCTGTCATCGTCCATCCATCCCTCCCGTTTTCAGCAGCCCGGATGGTAGCAGGACGAGCACCAGCCGCTCAACAGCGGAGAGTTCGGAAGCGCCGGTCCTACCGCTCCCAGTCTTCCTTGGGCGGCTTGGGCCCGTTTCCGAGCTTGCGCTCCAGCGCCGCGGCCTGGCTTTCGGAGAGCCGGACGTCGAGTTCCACCGAGCCGTCCTCGAGATCCCTGCGCTCGTCGACCATCGCGTTCTCGTAGGTCCAGGAAACGAGCGAGAGCTTGTCTGCCGGTATGGTGACGGTGGTTTCCGTCAGCACGCCCGACAGGCGCCGGGCGATTTCATCCAGCAGAGCCCCGACCCCTTCGCCGGAGATCGCCGATAGCGCCATCACGTCTTCGCGGTCCTTCGCCCGCTCCGCCAAGGCGTCATGCGCCTCGCGGTCAAGCCGGTCGATCTTGTTCCAGACCTCGATGATCCGCTCCTCCCGCTCCTTTTCGTCGATGCCGAGGTCGGAGAGGATGCGCAGCACGTCGGCCGATTGGGCCGCGTTATCCGGGTCCGACAGGTCGCGGACGTGCAGGATGAGGTCTGCCTCCAGCACCTCTTCCAGAGTGGCGCGGAAAGCGGCCACAAGGTGCGTCGGAAGGTCGGAGATGAAGCCCACCGTATCCGACAGGATGACGGTGCGGCCATGCGGCAGCTTCACCACCCTGGCGGTCGGGTCCAGCGTGGCGAAAAGCATGTTCTCGGCGAGCACCGTCGCCCGGGTCAGCCGGTTGAACAGCGTGGACTTGCCGGCATTGGTATAGCCGACGAGAGCGACGATCGGATGCGGCACCTTCCGGCGCTTGGCGCGATGCAACTGACGGGTACGTACGACCTGCTCAAGCTCGCGCTCGAGCTTGACGATCCGCTCCTGCAGCAGCCGGCGGTCCGCCTCGATCTGCGTTTCACCGGGACCGCCCATGAAACCGGCGCCACCGCGCTGCCGTTCAAGGTGGGTCCAACTGCGGACCAGGCGGCCTTTCTGGTAATTGAGATGCGCCAGATCGACCTGCAGCGTGCCCTCCTTGGTGGAGGCACGGCGGCCGAAGATCTCCAGGATCAGGCCCGTCCGGTCGATGACCTTGGCGTCCCATTCCTTTTCGAGGTTGCGCTGCTGTACCGGCGTCAGCGGATGGTCGACGATGACAAGGCCGGCGTCGTGCTGGTCGAGCAGCGCCTTGATCTCGCCCATCTTGCCCGTTCCCATAAGAGTGGCCGGGCGAGGCTGGGTGA
>JAEWKX010000203.1 GCA_023393575.1 Pseudomonadota bacterium | reverse complement strand
TACCGACGGCGACGATCGTCGCGCCGATCACCACCGGCGATAGATTGAACCGGACGGCGAAACGCGGGCCGCTGCCGACGATGAGTTCGGCTCCCACGATAAGAAGGATCAAGCCGCCGATGCATTCCAGGATTGCGATCAGCATAATGTGGCCGAAGGCTCCAATCGATGTTCAAGCTCGCTCATAGTCGTAGCAGCCGGCAGCGCGCTCGACTTCGTGTTAGGCGGATATCGTCCCGGTAACCGGCCGGCTCCTGGCGCTCCGCCTTGGTCCGTCGGACAAAATGCTTCCGGGATCCCTCAATTCGGCCTGCAGCGAGGACCCCTCGATATGGAAATATCGAATCACGCCGGTTTGGCGTGTCGAAGCCCCCTTTTGGCCACGGTCGCCAATCGCTAGCTATCGCCCCTGACCGCGTGGAGACAGGCAAGGACAGTGCCGGCAGCACTCTGTGCCTGCTGTTGCGCGTTGTCGTCACGCTGACGCTCGGCGATAGCGAGATAACAGTCGAGCAGGAATTCGCATAGCGGCACGAGCCGTCCCTCGATTCCATCAGGAGGCTCATCCGGCAATTTGAACCCATCGAGCAGCATCTGCGATGCGGAGGTGCTTCGTCTCCTCGCTTCCTCGGCCAACTGCCCGAATAGGGCCGCCTGCTCGCCTGAAAGCTCGCTCGTCCGTTTCGTCAGATGATCGGCAAGCCGCAGTTCCAGCGCGGCGATATCGACGGGGCCACGTCTCCCAACCGACCGGCGCAGATCGTGGAAGGCGCGGCGGCGCTCGCGGCGCAACGTTGCGACGTGTCCCAACTCCTCCCTTGCCATCCGCTCCGCCGCCTGGCGGACGTCGTCACTCTGCGCATGAGCGGCAACATAGGTCCAGAAGACGAAGGCACGCTCCTCGTTTCGGACGGCCATGGAGAATGCGCGGTAGGAATCGAGGAGTTCCGGCGCGACGACTGCCGCCCCTTCATCGTCGAACAAGGGTTCGGCCAAATCCACGTCCTGAATGCGTTCTATCTTCCTGCTGTCGATCCAGTCATCGACATTCTTCAGGTGTCCCTGCTCTTCCAATCGCAGGGCATCGAATACTTCTGCAAGGTCCGGACGATTCTGTGCTTTCATCCGCTCGCTGAGCGCGACATAGCCGCGGATCGCCTCCTGCTCCATCGAACGTGCGATGGTCAGCAATTCCTCGAGGCTGGCGATCAGCCACGGGTCCCGTGACGTCTTCTGGCCATTCATTACCGGCACTCCACTTGCACGTATCGAGACAGCGTTCCCACACTGCGCTATTCTGCCCGTCTCTCTTTGATCAGAATCAAAGTAGGTAAACAGCATCTCCTCTAAAAGCCAGCCTTGCCGAAGCGGGTTGGGGATATAGGTAAATTGAGCATGACGAACGATGCAATTGCATCCCGCTGGGCAAGAGCATTTCTCGCGGCGGCGGGACTTATTTTCTTTACATTTGCGTTTATTCTGCCGGCACACTCCGCAGGCCAACTGGCGACCTATCTCGACAAAATCCAGCCGGCGGATCTCTTTGATGGCGCGGATAGTTTCGGCGAACCGAGTGGCGATCCGCCGATCGTACCCGTCATGCGCGGTGACGACCTCCTCGGCTATGCCTACCTGAATTCGGATTTCACCAGTTCGATCGGCTATTCCGGAAAGCCGATCCACATCATCGTCGGCATCGATCCGAAGGGAGTGATCCGCGGCTTCAAGCTGGTCGATCACAAGGAGCCCATCGTCCTCATCGGCATCCCCGAGGAAAAGGTTGTCGCGTCGATGAACGCGCTGATCGACAAGCACATGGGACGCGTCGCTTCGGGAGCGGAACGTCCGCCCCAGGTCGATATCGTCAGCGGTGCTACCGTAACCGTCCTCGTTATGGGCGACAGCGTGTCACGTGGGGCGGTCCAATTGATCCGCAGCAACAGGCTGGGCATCGACATGACGCCCGGTGCCGCGGTGCAGGCGGAAGTCCGCAAGATCAATCCGTCCGAGGTCGAGGTCCGGGACTGGCAGACATTGCTGGGCGATGGCTCCACCCGCAACCTGCGCCTTACGGTGGGGGAAGTATCGGACGCCTTTCGGCAGGCAGGCCAGACGATCGCCGCCGACAAGCCGGAAACGAAGAACCCCGCAGACAGCTTCATCGATCTCTACCTCGCTCCCGTAAGCGTGCCGGCGATCGGGCGTTCACTCTTGGGCATCACCGCCTATGAACGACTCGCCCAGCGCCTGAAGCCGGGGCAATCCGCCATTCTTGTCGCAGGTGACGGCGCCTATTCCTTCAAGGGGTCGGGATATGTCCGAGGCGGCATCTTCGATCGGATCGAACTGCTGCAGAACGGCCAGGGCCTGCGTTTTCGCGATCGCGACCACACCCGTATTCCAGCCATCGCCGCCGAGGGCGCGCCGCGATTGCGCGAGATTGCCCTCTACGTGGTGCCGACGGAGTTCGCATTCGATGTAACGCAGCCCTTCGAACTGCAGATGCTGGTGCAGCGGAATGCGGAGGGCCGGAACAAATCGGTGATCAACTACAATCTGGGTTACACGCTGCCTGACAGATATGTGACGATCGAGAAGCCGCCCGCACCACCTCCGGCCCCTGCCCCGGCTGCAACCCAACCTACGCCTGCTCCCGCCGGTGACATGCTGACAGATGAGCAGATTGCCGAAGGTCAGCCGTTGTGGATGCGCATGTGGGACATGAACCGGGTCAATATCGGCATCACGGCTGCAGCCCTTCTCGTGCTCACCGGGATTTTCTTCTTCCAGGACTGGCTCGTGAAGCGCCCCACTCTCTTCGCCTGGGTTCGTCGGGGCTATCTCCTTTTCACGCTCGTCTGGCTCGGCTGGTATGCCAATGCGCAACTGTCGGTGGTCAACGTCCTTACCTTCCTCAATTCACTGATCACCGGCTTCAACTGGGAATTCTTCCTGTCCGCCCCGCTGATCTTCATTCTCTGGGCATCGGTGGCTGCAGGCCTCCTGTTCTGGGGACGCGGTCCGTTCTGTGGCTGGCTTTGCCCGTTCGGCGCCCTGCAGGAACTCACGAATAACCTCGCACAATGGCTGAAGGTGCCGCAGATACGCCTGCCCTGGGGCCTGCACGAGCGCCTGTGGCCGATCAAATACATCATCTTCCTCGGTCTGTTCGGTCTTTCGCTCTATTCGCTGGCGCTCGCGGAAATGTTTTCCGAGGTCGAACCGTTCAAGACCGCCATCATCCTGAAGTTTGCGCGCGAATGGCCCTTCGTCATCTTCGCCCTCACCATGCTTGCTGCCGGCCTCTTCATCGAGCGCTTCTATTGCCGCTACGTCTGCCCGCTGGGGGCCGCGCTCGCCATTCCCGGCCGCATCCGCATGTTCGAATGGCTGAAGCGCTGGCCGGAATGCGGTTCGCCTTGCCAGCGCTGCGCCAAGGAATGTCCCGTCCAGTCGATCCATCCGGAGGGGCAGATAAACGTCAATGAGTGCATCTACTGCATGCATTGCCAGGAGCTCTACCACGACGACCAGCGCTGTCCGCACATGATCCAGGTGCGACTGAAACGGGAGAAGTTCATGGCGCTCTCAACGCCGGCGTCCCGAGGTGACGTGCCAGCCAAGACGGTTGTCACACATAAGGGCGCACCGATCGAACGGTCGCCCGCAACGCAGCCAGAGTAACCACCCAAGGAGAGGGAAGTTATGTCAAACGAAGAAACCAAGATGCGGCTAAGCCGGCGCCAGATGCTGGGCTCTGCGGCTTTTGCCGCCGCTGCCGGAACGGCTGGAGTCGGTGGAGGCCTCGGCCTGACGGCCGGATCGGCCACCCCGGCGGCCGCGCAGGGAGCCGCCGACCACAGCTATGAAGTCAAGCCGGGCGAACTGGACGAATACTACACGTTCTTCTCCAGCGGACAGACCGGTGAGGTCAGGATCGTCGGATTGCCCTCGATGCGCGAACTGATGCGTATCCCCGTATTCAACCGTTGCAGCGCAACGGGTTGGGGCCAGACGAACGAAAGCCGAAAGATCCTGACCGAGGGCCTGCTACCCGAAAACGTCGAGTTCCTGAAGGAGCAGGGCGGCATCTACCTGAACGGCGACCTTCATCACCCTCACCCGTCCCAGACGGACGGCACTTACGACGGTCGCTACCTCTACGCCAACGACAAGGCCAATACACGAGTATGCCGCATCCGACTGGATGTCATGAAGTGCGACAAGATCGTCCAACTGCCGAACCAGCATACGGTCCATGGCCTGCGCGTTCAGAAGTATCCCAAGACCGGCTACGTGTTCTGCAACGGTGAAGATCGCGTGCCGATCCCGAACGACGGCAAGATCCTCGGCGATCACAAGCAGTATCATGCGATCTTCACCGCAGTCGACGGCGAGACAATGAAAGTCGCCTGGCAGGTGATGGTCGATGGCAACCTCGACAACGTCGATGCCGACTACCAGGGCAAGTATTGCTTTGCCACGTGCTACAATTCCGAAGAAGGCGTCAACCTCGCCGAGATGATGGCCAACGAGCAGGATTGGGTCGTCGTCTTCGACATCAAGCGGATCGAGGAAGCCGTCGCCAAGGGCGAATTCAAGGAAATGGGTGGCGTTCCGGTTCTGGACGGCCGCAAGGGCTCGCCCTTCACACGCTACATCCCGATTTCCAACAGCCCGCACGGCATCAACACGGCCCCTGACGGCATCCATGTCGTCGCCAACGGCAAGCTGTCACCGACGGTTACAGTGTTCGACGTGCGCAAGTTCGACGACCTGTTCCAAGACAAGATCAAGCCGCGTGACACCGTTGTTGCGGAGCCGGAACTGGGCCTCGGGCCGTTGCATACCGCCTATGACGGCAAGGGCAACGCCTATACGACGCTGTTCATCGACAGCCAGATCGCCAAGTGGAACATCGAGGACGCCAAGCGCGCCTATGCCGGCGAGAAGGTCGATCCGATCCGCCAGAAGCTCGATGTCCATTACCAGCCGGGCCACAACCACACCTCCATGGGCCAGACCAAGGAAGCTGATGGCAAATGGCTCGTGTCGCTGAACAAGTTCTCCAAGGACCGTTATCTCAACGTCGGCCCGCTGAAGCCGGAGAACGACCAGCTCATCGACATTTCCGGCGACGAGATGGTCATCGTCCACGACGGCCCTTCCTTTGCGGAACCGCATGACGCGACGATCGTACACGCTTCCAAGATCAACCCCGTACATGTCTGGAACCGGGAAGATCCCTTCTTCGCTGACGCGGTGAAG
>JAEWKX010000183.1 GCA_023393575.1 Pseudomonadota bacterium | reverse complement strand
ATGATCGGCCGGTCCGATTGCAGCTCCGCCTGGCTGAGGCCAAAGTTCATGTAGCGCTCCAGGTAGAGCGCCGTCATGTCGGCATTGGCCGGGTTGTCGAACCAGGCGCGGGAGCGCAGCTTGCGCGCCTCGCCCCGTGTCCGATCGGTCTCGGCGATCTCTGTGGAAGGCAGGTTTTCGGAGTTGCTCATGATCTTCTTCTCAAGCGTGAAATGAAAGGGCCGACGGGTGCAAGACCGTCAGTCCTCGAAAGCCTCGACGGCCGTTCGCCGTCCCAGCATGAAGGCATCCGCCACATGCACCAGCGGCGCAAAATCGGCATGGATGCAGCCGTCACCGACCAGCGACACGAAGTGCCGGTAGAGGTTACGGTATTCGCGATCCTCCTCGACGATCCGCGGTTGCCCGTCCACCGTCAGGCGGCTGCCCCCGTGGGTCAGCACCACCGGCCCCTCCTCCGTGTCGACGCGGATGTCCCAGGTCTGCGGACCGGTCTGCCGCCAGTCGAACTCCGCCTCGACGGGCACGCCGGAGGCCGTCTGGAAACCGAGGCTTGCCGCGATCGGCGCGGCGCGGTTCTCGGGAAAGAAGAGCTCGGAGCGCACGAGATGGAAAGTCTCGGGCAGGATGCGGGTGACGATCGACAGCGCGTTGATGCCGGGATCGAAGACGCCGAGCCCGCCGGGCTCCCAGATCCAGGCCTGGCCCGGATGCCAGTGGCGAACATCCTCCTTCCATTCGACCGAGACGTGGCGAATGGACCGGCCGGCGAGGAGCACCCGCGCCGGCTCGACGGCCGCGGCCTCGCGCGAATGCCAGGTGGCGAAAAGGGTGACACCCCTGGCCTTCGCAAGGGCTTCGAGGGCATAGACCTCCGCCAGCGTTGCGCCAGGCGGCTTTTCCAGCATCAGGTGCTTTCCCGCAGCCAGCGCTGCCCTCGCCTGCGCAAACCGCCCCTGCGGCGGTGTACAGAGGGACACGGCGTCCACCTCGATACCGGACGACAGAAGCTCCTCGATGTCGTTGAACGAGGCAATCCCCTCCAGCGAGGCATTGCGGCTTGCCGCGGCAACAAGCTCGATACCGTCGGTCGCGGTGATTGCGCCGAGATGCTGATCCCTGGCGATCTTCCCGAGTCCGACGATGGCGAGACGGATGCTCATCTGGATACTCAGAGCTTGCGGACGGAGACGGAGGTGGCGGCGGCGACCGTCAGCCTGTTGACGAGCGGCAGCTTGAAGGGCTCGGCCGATATCTCGAAGGCATCGCCCGGCTCGGTCTTCACCCCTTCGGAGAAGGAAAGCGTCGCGGTACCGAAGAAGTGGACGTGCAGGTCGCCCGGCCGACGGAAGAGATCGTACTTGAAGTTGTGATGCTCGAGGTTGGCGATCGAATGGGACATGTTCGCTTCTCCGGAGACGAAGGGCTTCTCGAAGATCACCTCTCCACCGCGCCGGATGCGGGAAATCCCCTCGACGCTCTGCGGCAGATCGCCGACGATCAGTTCCGGCCCGAGCGCCGCCTGGCGGAGCTTCGAATGGGCAAGCCAGAGATAATTGCCTTTCTCCGTCACATGGTCGGAGAATTCGTTTGCGAGACAGAAACCGAGACGATGGGGCGTGCCGTCCGGACCGATCAGGTAGATGCCGGCGAGTTCCGGCTCCTCGCCGCCATCGAGCGCGAAAGCCGGCGACACGAGATCCTCGCCGGTGGCACGCAACTGCGAGCCGTCGCCCTTGTAGAACCATTCCGGCTGCACGCCCTCCTGCCCCTCGGAGGGCTTGCCGCCCTCGACGCCCATCAGGAACATGCGCATGGAATCGGTCGGCTTCTCCGCCGACTGCGCCGCCTTGTGCATCTTGTCGCGGCCGTCGGCAGAGCCGAGATGCGTGAGACCGGTGCCGGCAACGAAGAAATGCGCCGGATCGGGATGCGCCACGGGAAGGCCGATACGTCCCTCCTTGCGCGCCAGATCCAGATCGACCTCCGCGCCGTATCCCAGCGCATTGATCCTCTCGGCCAACGACTGGCCGGCCTGGATCGCGCCCTTCGCCAGTTCATAGGTGGATGCCGCTCCGCGAACGGCCCGAGCGGACCCAGCACCATCCCACGCGACAACCGTCTGGCTGCCGCCATCACGCACCTGAAGAATTCGAAGCATGGATCCTCTACCTGAGCATTTGCTGTGACGCCGACGCGGCGTTCCTCCTCCCATCACCGGAGCGATGGAACATTAATAGGATTATTTGAGGCGTGACGGGATTGTCAAGCTAAGCCAAGGATATCAGGCTGTCTGACAACCTCCAATAAACCATCCAATTTTATTGTTAAATAACAAATACTTAACTTGACGTGAACAACGACTCTTGAAAAAACAGCCCTTGGCAGCCGTCAAAAACCTCTTGCAAAAAGTATGACAATATGCCGAATGTTGCGGCGTCCATATGCCATCATCTTCTGGGAGGATAAAAGATGAAGAAGGCTCTCGCGGCGTTTACCGTCGCCTTTTCCGCATGCCTTGCATCCAGTGTTTCCGCACAATCGCTGACCGTCGGCTTCTCGCAGATCGGATCCGAATCCGGCTGGCGCGCCGCCGAGACGACGGTCACCAAGCAGGAAGCCGAAAAGCGCGGCGTCGACCTGAAATTCGCCGATGCGCAGCAGAAGCAGGAAAACCAGATCAAGGCGATCCGCGGCTTCATAGCCCAGGGCGTCGACGCCATTCTCGTCGCCCCGGTCGTCGCCACCGGCTGGGATGCCGTCCTGCAGGAAGCCAAGGAGGAAGAGATCCCGGTCATCCTGCTCGACCGTCAGATCGAGGCGCCGGAGGATCTCTACCTGACGGCCGTCACCTCCGACCAGGTCCACGAAGGCAAGGTTGCCGGTGACTGGCTCGTGAAGGACGTCGGCGACAAGGAGTGCAAGGTCGTTGAGCTTCAGGGCACCACCGGCTCCTCACCGGCCATCAACCGCAAGAAGGGCTTCGAGGAGGCCATCGCCGGCCACGCCAACATCACCATCGCCCGCTCGCAGACCGGTGACTTCACCCGCACCAAGGGCAAGGAAGTCATGGAGAGCTTCATCAAGGCCGAAGGCGGCGGCAAGGACATCTGCGCCGTCTATGCCCACAACGACGACATGGCGGTCGGCGCCATCCAGGCGATCAAGGAAGCCGGGCTGAAGCCGGGTTCCGACATCAAGATCGTGTCGATCGATGCCGTGCCCGACATCTTCAAGGCCATGGCGGACGGCGAAGCCAATGCGACGGTCGAACTGACGCCCAACATGGCAGGTCCCGCCTTCGATGCGCTGGATGCCTACCTGAAGGACAAGAAGGAGCCGCCGAAGTGGATCCAGACCGAATCCAAGCTCTATACCCAGGCCGACGACCCGATGAAGGTC
>JAEWKX010000106.1 GCA_023393575.1 Pseudomonadota bacterium | reverse complement strand
TTCTCAACGAGGTCAAGGTGATGTGGGCCGTCCACAACGACTTCCGCACCCTGACCGAAAGCGAATTCTGAGTTCCGGCTGCCGTCAGTCGCGATCCGGCGCCCCGAGCGGGAAGTACTGCCGGTAGGGCCTTGCCTCGTCGACGGCCCGGGCGAAGGACGGCCGGGCCAGAAGGCGCTGCCGATAGGCGCGGACATGGGTAAAGGCCGCGTCGATCGGATGTGTCCAGTCGGCATAGAAGAGGAAGGGCGCGGCGGCACAATCCGCCAGGCTGAAGTGGGAGCCGGCCGCCCACTGGCGGTCGGCCATCCGCCGGTCCAGCCAGCCATAGGCCGTTTCCAGCATGGCCTTCGCGTCGTCCACGCCGCCGGGGTCGCGCTTTCCCTCCGGCCGGAGACTGTCGAAGACGCATTTCTGCTGCGGGGTGGAGATGTAGTTGTCGAAGAAGCGGTCCATCATCCTGACCTCCAGCGCCTCTTGCGCATCCTCCGGAACGAGCTTCACCGGCCCCGGATACTTGAGGCCGAGATATTCGATGATGATCGTCGCCTCGAAGATCGGCCTGTCATGGTCGACCAGCACCGGAAACCGCTTGACCGGCCACATTGCGGCAAGTTCCTCCATCGCCGCCGGGTCCTCGGGCCCGAGTATCCGGTATGTGAACGGGATATCGTTCTCGTAGAGGGCGATCAGCACATTCTGGCAATAGGACGAGAAAGGATGGGCATAGAGCGACGGCTGCATATTGGTGTCCTCCGGCCGGCTGCCGGACAATATCAATCCGATTGCATGACGCAACTGATGTTCCTTGGAGCCGGCGCGACGAGGCCCGGTCAGCCCGCTTCCGCATGCAGGACCGCTGTCCGCCTGAAGCGGTTGCGCAGGAGCTTCGGAGTCCGGTAGCGCAGCCCGGCGGGGCGCTCCGGATCGGCCAGGTCCGATTCCGCCATCAGTTTCTCCTCCGCCGTCAGTTCGCGCACAGGGATGGCGCGGAGCCCGCGTCCCGTCGGCCGGTTCAGGAGGTCGATCGTCGCGATCAGCGAGCCGTCCGTGCGCTCCAGGCCTTCCTGCACCTCCGCGACCGTGGATCCCAGATGTTCCGCCAGAAGGGCGTTCCGCTCTGCCAGGATGCTGTCGCGCAGCGCCTGCTGGTCGTCCGTCGTCTCGAGGATCAGGTCGCATTCGGTGTCGTAGCCCATGGACCGGTTGTTGAGATTGGCAGAGCCGATCTTCAGGATCCGGTCGTCGGCGATCATCAGCTTGGCATGGACGTAGATCGGCGTGCCGACCGCATTGACGGGATGGTAGATGCGGAAGCGGTCATGGAGGTCGGCCTCGCGGACGAGCTTCATCAGCCGCACCCGTGCCGAATCCATCGTTTTCGATTCGAGCCATCCGTTTGCCTCCTTCGGATTGATGAGCACGACTTCCGGACCGTCGGGCTCCTTCAGCCGCTTGGCGATCGCCTCGGCGATCCGCCGCGAGGCGAAGTACTGGCTCTCGATGTAGAGGCTCCTGTGCGCCGCCGCGATGATCGCCAGCGTCGCGGTCTCGATCTCCACGACCTGTTTCCTCTCGCCGTATTCCGGTGCGGTGCGCGCGATGCCGATGTCGACGTCCCGGAATTCCACCGCCAGATCGTCGGGCCAGGGATCGCCCTCGACCGTCGCCGGCTCCAGGGCCTCGCCCGTCGCAAGTTCCCAGCGCTGCCGGGCAAGGTCCCCGAGTGCCGCCGCCGCCGGGCCGGAGCAGCAGCTGGTGGCGTCGTGCCAGGGATCTTCCGCAAAGCCCAGCGGCGAGCGCCGCGCGGGATCGTTCTCCCTGTGTCCGCGCGTGTCCCACCGCCCGACCGTCATGTCGATGCCGCCGCAGAAGGCGACCCGGTCGTCGACGACGAGCAGCTTCATGTGGTGTGCCGACATGGCCGGATGGGCGCCGTCCAGCTTGAGATGGATGCGGTTGGTGAACATCCAGCGCAGGATATGGAAGGGTGTCTCGCCGCGTGTCAGCGAGGCAATGAACCCGACATCCCATTTGAGGATGCGGATGTCGATCTGCTCGTTCTTCCGGGCGAGCGCGTTCAGGAAGCGGCCGAGTTTGTCGGGCCGGCGCGCATTTTCGTTTCCAGGTTCCAGCCGGATGCGCGTGTCGAAGTCCCAGCCGATGAGGTAGATCGAGCGCTTCGCCTTCAACATCGCCTGCTTTGCGTGGCGGAAGAAGTCGGCGGCGTCGATAATGACCGAAAAACGGTCGGCCCGCGCCACGCGCCAGCAGCTTTCGCCCTCCGCCAGTACCGATGTCATGGCCATCCCCGGTCGTCGCCTGCCTGCCGGCGCCGAAGGATTCGACGCGTCGGTCCGGGAACGATTTAGTCTCGCCACGGTTCCGTGGGCGACGGAAACGAGGGACGATCCGATGCAGTTTGCCCTGCCGGTGATTTTTCTTGTGCTCATCATGGCAGTGCTGAGCACCTTGCTGGCAAGCAGCCCGGAAACGGGCCAGACCCGCGACATGCTGACGACCTCGGCGATCTCGCACACCGAGGATGCCGGCCCGTCACCTCCCTGACGAGGCGGCCGGCGTGCGGGGTTCCGGCAATTTCCTCTCGCCATCAGCAGGACGCATTTCGGCGTTTCAATCGATCTCTCCATCGGCGGTCCCGCGACCGGGCGGTGGAGATCTGTGGATATGTTTCGCGTTCCATCCCGGAGTCTCCGATGCGCTTGTCCTTCCTGTTCTTCATGCTCTTCCTGCTCGGTTGTATCCTGAGCATCGTCCTGCTCGACCGGTTCGGGTCGGTGCGTATGGAAGACAGCCTCATCGAGGCGGTGCGGCCCGAGCGCAACCCTCTGCTTCCCCCGCCGGCCCGCTCCTGACGGCCGCCGTTCGTCGCATGATATTTTGTGATCGATCCATTCGGCATGCTGCTGTCCTGGAGAAAATCCCAGCGATATCAATGGAACTCATGGTGAAGCATGGAGGTGCGGAGCCGCGCCCGCGGCAAGAATTGTCTTGACCTTGCAGCATGCCGGGGCCTTCACTCCCGCCAAACCGCAAGGAGACGATGATGCCCGTGAATACCGCACCCCGCACCACAACCTGGACCTACGTCGATGGCGAGTGGCTGGAGGGCAACCCGCCGCTGATCGGCCCGACCTCGCATGCGATGTGGCTTGGCTCGACCGTGTTCGACGGCGCCCGCTGGTTCGACGGCATTTCCCCGGATCTCGACCTGCACTGCCAGCGCGTCAACCGTTCGGCCACCAACATGGGCCTGAAGCCCACCATGGCGGCGGAAGAGATCGAGCGGCTGGCGCTCGAAGGCGTGAAGAAGTTCGACGGCCGGACGGCGATCTACATCAAGCCCATGTACTGGGCCGAGCACGGCACGTCCTATAGCGTCGTTGCCCCCGATCCGGAATCGACCCGCTTCGCGCTCTGCCTCTTCGAGGCGCCGATGCACACCGCGAAGCCCTCCTCGCTCACGGTCTCGCCCTATCGCCGCCCGAATCCGGAGGTGGCGATGACCGCCGCCAAGACCGGCAGCCTCTATCCCAATAGCGGCCGGATGATCATCGAGGCGCGCGCGCGCGGCTTCGACAACGCGCTCGCCCGCGACATGAACGGCAACGTCGCCGAGACGGCCTCCTCCAACGTCTTCATGGTCAAGGACGGCGTGGTGATGACCCCGGTCGCCAACGGCACCTTCCTCTCCGGCATCACCCGAGCCCGCGTCATCGGCCTCCTGCGCCAGGCGGGCTACGAG
>JAEWKX010000065.1 GCA_023393575.1 Pseudomonadota bacterium | reverse complement strand
CCGACATTGCGCACCAGCATCAGCGAGCGGCCCTTGAGGCTCGCCGCGGCGCCATCGGGAGCGGTATAGGAGAGGTCCGGCTCAAGCTCCCGGATGAAGGTCCGGCCGCCCTTGGCCACCTCCTCCTGGAGATCGCCCTTCATGAGGCCGAGCCAGTTGCCGTAGACCAGCACCTTGTCCTCGGCATCGACGGCCGCGATCGAGTCCTCGCAATCCATGATCGTGGTGATGGCCGATTCCAGTCGAACGTCGGAGATCTTCGCCGGATCGGCCTTGCCGATCGCAGTACTGGGATCGATCAGAACCTGGATATGAAGACCGTTGCGGCGAAGGATCAGGCTGTGCGGCTGCGACGGCTCGCCGGTATAGCCGGCGAACTGCGCGGCATCGGCCAGTTCCACCGTACGGCCCTCCGGGCCTGCCGCCGTCAGCCGGCCCGAGCTCACAACGAGCGCAGTCACGTCGCTCCAGCTGGCGCCGGAGAGCGGCACCGACTGATCGAGAAATGCACGCACCCAGGCTATGACCTTGGCGCCGCGGGCGGGATTATAACCCTTGCCCCTTCCCGCCCCGCCATCTTCCGGAATGGCATCGGTTCCATAAAGTGCATCGTAGAGCGAGCCCCAGCGGGCATTGGCGGCATTCAGCGCATAGCGCGCATTCATCACCGGCACGACGAGCTGCGGACCGGCGATCTCGGCGATCTCCGGATCGACATTCTCGGTCGAGACCTGGAAATCCGGTCCCTCCGGCAGCAGGTAGCCGATGTCGCGCAGAAAACTCTCATAGGCCGCAAGATCGACGGGCGCGCCGTTCTGGCGATACCACTCGTCCAGTCTTTCCTGCATCTCGTCGCGCTTGGCGAGCAGCGCACGGTTCTTCGACGCGAGGTCGTGGACGATCCGTGCGAACTGCGAGAAGAAGCGTTCCGCATCCACGCCGGTGCCCGGGATCGCCTTCTGCACGAGGAAGTCGTGCAGCTTTTCGTCCATCGCGAGCCCGTTCTTGTCGATGCGTACCATGGGGGCGTCCTCCTCTGTCATTCGCATTGTCGCCGCCAATTTGCGCGGGCAGACGCTGCTGTCAATGCATCTCTGGGCGAAGTCGGGGGCTGACCCGCATCGGCAGGCCGTTGCGCGGCTGGGTGGTCAGCTTCTGGATGGGCCAAGGTTTCGTCTCCGGCGTCGAGTCGAAGCGGTAGCGGCTCATCAGCACGGCAAGGGCGATGACGGCTTCCTGCATCGCGAAGGTTGCTCCGATGCAGACACGCGGGCCGGCGCCGAAGGGAAGGTACTGGAAGCGACTGATGCGATCCCGGTTCTCCGGCAGGAAGCGCTCGGGCAGGAAGGCACGTGGCCTGTCCCAATAAAGCTCGTGCCGGTGCAGCGTCCAGGGCATGATGAGAACCGTCACGCCGGCCTCTATTTTCACGCCTCTGCCGTCCGGGCCCTGCCATTCGTCGTCGGTGATCGCCGCCCGGTTGAGTGACGGCGCCGGCGGATAGAGCCTCAGGGCTTCTTCGAAGGCCGCCCGCACCCAGGGCATGCGGCCCAGCCATTCCACCGGGTCCGCACCCGTGGAAAGCACCTGATCGATCTCCTCCTCCATCCTCTCCCGCACCTGGGGAGTGTTGGCGACGCAATAGAGGGTCCAGGCAAGCGCGCGTGCCGTGGTTTCGTGGCCGGCGCCGATGAACGTCAGGATGTTATCCTCGATCTCCTCCATCGTCAGCCCGTCCGGCCCCTCCAGTTCCAGAAGCAGCGTCAGGAAATCCTGGGGCACGTGCTCCGGATTGTCCTGCATCTTCCTCCGACGGAGGGCCATCGTCTTCGCGACGATCTCGCGGAACTTGCCGAGGACACGCTTGCCGCCGATGCGGGTGACCCGCGGCACCCAGGGAGGTGCGCGAAGGAGGTCCATCGGGTCCACGCGGCCCATGCGGTGGAGCAGGCCGTCGACATCGTTAGAGAAATCGTTGCTGTCCGTGACGATCTCACCGGAAAAAAGTGTCTCAGACAGGATGGCGAAGGTCAGCTCCGTCATGTCGACGGATATGTCGAAGACGTTCCCGGCACCGACGTCCGCATATTTGTCGGCGTATTCCTCCGACTTGCGCAGCATCTGCCCGGCAAAGCCCTTCGCATGGCGGGGCGTGAAAACCGGCGCCATCGCCTTGCGGGACCGTTTCCAGACGTCTCCCTCGGCAGTCAGCAACCCATCGCGCAGGATCGGTCGCAAAATGAGCTGCCGGATCTCGGACATCTGGTAGTTTCGAGCATTGTCGACCAGAACGTGTCGGATGAGACCCGGATCGTTGACGATCAGGGTACGTTCCTTGAAGAACTTCGTCTCGATCCATGGCAGCGTGTAGGATGGCACGCCCCACAGTTCGAGCGGATTGTCGAGAACCGTGCGGATGATCTGAAGCCGCGAGGGTGGGACGGTGCGCGGCATGGGAGCCGGCGGAACGAACGGCTCAGTGCTCATATCCATCAGCGACCCCCTGAAACTGGTTGCAAACCAGGAATATCAGGATTCAGAGCAGCGATTTCAACTCCAAGAGCTTCTCGTTTACCAGCCAACCATAGTAGTTTTCTTCCGGCAATCCGCCGCGCGCCTTCAAGGCGGCGGCGCGCTCTCGGGATCCGCCGGTGTTGTAGAGCGTGGCCGTGATGCCGGGATTGGTGGATATGTCGACGCCGGCGATCGAAGCATAGTCGTCGATGGATTTCCGGATGCTGGCCGCCATGTATGCAAGCGACTTGTCCGGATCCATGATCGCCTCATAAACCGCGGCCGCCTTGTTCTCGTCCAGCTTGGGATAGCCGGATGTCTTCGCGACCATGTCCGAGAGCATCAAGGCCGTCAGGGGATTGACCTGACCAAGCCCGAAGGTTTGTCCGGCATAAAAAGGCTGGAAGAAGACGGCGCTGAACCTGTTGTTCGGAAAGGCGATGCCATCGATCGTGCGGCCTCGGAATTCATTGTTCCATTTGGATTCGCGGCAGCTCCAAAGACTATAGGAATCGGTCTTTCCAGCGCATTCGTCGAATTGTGGACGGGAGATGAACTCACCGATCGACTCGTCACCATGCCCGAACCGGAAACGGTCCCCGGCATAGGCAGCTGCCTTGATGTAGTAGGACTGGAGGCGGTCGTAGGCATCGACGTTGTACGTGTGCTCCCCGACGATGGCTCCGATCATGTGGATGGGATCGAGCCGGTAGGCCGCTGCCGTTGCCCTGATCTTCGCCATCAGCGGCTTGTCGGTCGCCAGAAGGTCGCGAATCTTGTCGTACTTTTCGTCGAACGTGGTGCGGCCTGCCCGGGTCCGCCGTGCCGACGCTCCCGGAACCTTCGGCTGCTCGATATTCCTGTTGCCTTCCGGAACAGGGCGCAGACCGGCTGCATCGACCGTGACCGCGCTACCCATGATGAGGAGGAATGCCAGAAGAATATGTGTCAAGATCTTCGCACCCGGAGTACTTGTCGGCTAGGCTGCAGGCTGTCGGCGATGGATACCAGCCGAACCCGTTCACGCCATGGGCCAAGAGCCTCCCTTAGGAGAAAGGGAGGCTTCGTGTCGAGCGGGTTTACTTCAAAATCCCGTCAGCTTCGAGGCGACATTCGTCGCCCGTTGCCGCCGCGCCACGCCGGACGGTCAGAGAATGTAGCGCGACAGGTCCGTATCTGCGGCAAGGTCGCCGACGTGCTCGCGGACATAGTCTGCATCAATCATGGCCATACTTCCCGCACGATCGGGTGCGTTGAAGGATATCTCATCCAGCACGCGTTCCATGACCGTCTGCAGGCGGCGAGCACCAATATTCTCCACCGATGAGTTGAGGTGCACAGCCACATCGGCCAACGCGTCGATGGCGTCCTCAGTGAAGTCGAGGCTCATCTGCTCGGTTTCCATCAGCGCCTTATACTGACGGATAAGGCTTGCCTCCGTCTCCGTCAGGATACGGCGGAAATCCTCCTTCGTGAGCGGGCGTAGCTCGACACGGATCGGCAGACGGCCCTGCAATTCCGGCAGGAGGTCGGAAGGCTTCGCGACGTGGAAAGCACCGGAGGCGATGAACAGGACGTGGTCCGTCTTGACGGGTCCGTATTTCGTGGCGACCGTGGTTCCCTCGACCAGCGGCAGGAGGTCGCGCTGTACGCCTTCTCGGGAAACGCCTGCGCCCAGGCCGCCGTCCCGGGCGGCGATCTTGTCGATCTCGTCCAGGAAGACGATACCGTCGTTCTCGACCGCCCGCACCGCCTCGCGCTGGATGACTTCGTTATCGATCAGCTTATCGGATTCATCGCGAAT
>JAEWKX010000355.1 GCA_023393575.1 Pseudomonadota bacterium | reverse complement strand
CGCGATCTCCTCCGCTCATGCGGAAAGGGTGGAGCTATGCCTCTTCGACAGCCCCGGCGCCACCGAGATCGCGCGACTCGAGCTTCCCGAATATACGCATGAGATCTGGCACGGGTACGTCCCCGGCCTGAAGCCGGGCGCGCTATACGGCTATCGTGTTCACGGCCCGTTCGATCCGGAGAACGGCCACAGATTCAATCCGAACAAGCTGGTGATCGATCCCTACGCCCGGGAGTTGATAGGAGACGTGAACTGGAACGAAGCGCATTTCGCCTATGATCTGCTGCACGAGGACAAGGACCTCACTTTCGATGAGCGCGACAGCGCGCCGTTCATGCCGAAGTGCCGGGTCACTGATCCGAACGGCTTCGACTGGCACGATGCGACCCGGCCCGACATCTCCTGGCCCTCGGCAATCGTCTATGAAACGCACGTGAAGGGCTTCACGCAGCTCAATCCGGCGATCCCGCAGGAGTTGCGGGGAACCTTCGAGGGGATGGGCCACAAGGCCAGCGTCGACTACATCAAGAGCCTCGGCATCACGTCCGTTGAGTTGATGCCCGTCCATTACTTCCCGGACGACCAGCATCTGCTGGACAAGGGGCTGCACAACTTCTGGGGCTACAACACGCTCGGATTCTTCGCACCCGCTCCCCGCTACTACGGGCCGCGCGGTCTGGAGGGTTTCCGGGAGATGGTCCGCAATTTCCATGACGCGGGGATCGAGGTGATCCTCGACGTCGTCTACAACCATACCGCCGAGGGCAACGAACTCGGCCCGACCCTTTCCTTCAAGGGGATCGACAACTTCTCCTACTACAGGACCATGCCCGACCAGCACCGGTACTACATCAACGACACCGGCACCGGAAACACGGTCAACACATCGCATCCGCGGGTCCTGCAGATGATCATGGATTCGCTGCGCTACTGGGTGCAGCACATGCATGTCGACGGTTTCCGCTTCGACCTCGGCACGATCCTCGGGCGGGAGCCGGCGGGTTTTGACGAGCGGGGCGGCTTCTTCGACGCCGTAACGCAGGATCCCGTGCTTTCGAAGGTCAAGCTGATCGGCGAGCCCTGGGACATCGGTCCGGGCGGATACCAGGTCGGCGGCTTTCCCCCCGGATGGGCGGAGTGGAACGACAAGTACAGGGATACCGTTCGCGAGTACTGGATGGGCGTCAACGTCTCGACCGACTTCGCCGCCCGTCTGTTGGGCTCCGGCGACATCTACGACCTGCGTGGCCGCCGTCCCTGGGCAAGCGTCAATTTCATCGCCGCCCATGACGGCTTTACCCTCAACGACCTCGTCTCCTACAACGAAAAGCACAACGAGGCGAACGGCGAGGACAACAACGACGGTCACAATGACAACCGCAGCTTCAACTACGGTGCGGAAGGCCCGACGGACGACGGGGCCATCAACGACGTCCGCGAACGCCAGAAGCGCAACTTCCTTGCGACGCTCTTCCTGTCGCACGGAACGCCGATGCTGCTCGCCGGCGACGAGTTCGGCCGCAGCCAGATGGGCAACAACAACGGCTATTGCCAGGACAGCGAGATCTCCTGGGTCCAGTGGGAAGACCTGCCCGACAGCAACGACCAACTGCGGGAGTTCACCCGCCAGATCATTGCGCTGAGGAAGGCGCAGCCGATCTTCCGGCGGGAGAACTGGCGCGACGGCATGGAGGTCCGCTGGTTCAATGCCGGGGGCGGCGAACAACTGCCGGAACAGTGGCAGGAGGGAACGACCCTCGGCCTCAATCTCCGCCGTGCGGATCTGGAGAACGAGAACGAGGCGTGGTCGAACGTCCTCGTGTTGTTCAACCCGTTCGAAGGGACGGTTCCGTTCCACATTCCCCCGATGGGGGAAGGCCGTTGGGTGATGGAACTTACCACGGATAATCCATCCCTCCATGGGGTGGATGTCGAGCAAAATCAGGATTTCGATCTAAAAGGCAGGACCCTGGTGGTGATGCGGCGCGCCTGAGGCGTGCACAGAGCGGGCAAGGGGAAACCCGAGCGGGGGATCCCGGGGTTTCTGCATGTCAGGTATCGCCGGTTCGATTATCGCCGGATGGGGCCGCGGATGGTGGAGGTGCCCGATCCGTGGACCAGGCTCGCATAGACCGCTGCATACTGCTGGGCGCTGCGATCCCAGGAGAACTTTGCCTTCATCCCCTGGTTCTGGAGCCGGGCCCATTGTTTCGGATCCTGGTAGACGTGCAAGGCACGGCGCAGCGCCATGCGCAACCCGTCGACAGTCACCGGATGAAACTGGAACCCGGTCGCCACTCGTGCTGACATGGCTGCGTCGTTGGCATCGATGATCGTCTCGGAAAGACCGCCGGTGCGGGACACGACAGGTACGGCACCGTAGCGGAGCGCGTAGAGCTGGGTCCGGCCGCAGGGCTCGAACCGGGATGGCTGCACGATCGCATCCGAACCGCCATGGATGAGGTGGGCAATCGGCTCGTCATAGCCGATGCGGACCGCCATCCGGCCGGGATGGCGACAGGCCACCTCCATCAATTGCCGCTCTATGGCATGGTCGCCCTGACCGAAGACGATCAGCTTGCCGCCGTTCCAGACGATCTCGTCGGCCGTTTCGGCCAGCATGTCCATGCCCTTCTGCCATGTCAGGCGGCTGACGGCGGAGAAGACCGGACCTGCATCCTGGGCGTCGAGGCCGAATTCCTGGAGAAGCGCGGTTCGATTGGCGCGTTTGCGCCCGAGGCTGGTGGCATTGTAGTTGACGGGCAGGTGGGGATCGGAGGCCGGATTCCAGATGTCGGGATCGATGCCGTTGACGATGCCGCGAAGCATCAGGCGCCGCTCATCCAGCACCCCGTCCAGTCCCATGCCGAAGCGAGGCGTCAGGATTTCCCGCGCATAGGTGGGACTCACGGTCGTGATGGCGTCGGACGTCCTCAGGCCGCCCTTCAGGTAGCTGATGTCTCCGAAGTACTCCAGGCAATCCATGGAGTAGAGGTCCGCCCTCAGTCCCAGAGCCGGCAGGAGAGTGGCGGGAAACTGGCCCTGGAAGGCGATGTTATGGATCGTCAGCACGACGGGCGTATGCAGCGACATCTGACGCATGTAGACCGAGGTCAGCGCGGACTGCCAGTCATGCGTATGAACCAAGTCGGGAACCCAGCCGGGAAGCGCCCCACCGGCAAGTTCCGCAGCCGCGAGGCTGAGCAGCGCGAAACGTTTCCAATTGTCCGGATGGTCTCTGCCCGCGGCATCCACGTAAGGTCCGCCATCCCTCGAATAGAGGACGGGGCAGTCAAGGACCAAAAGGCTCAACCCGTCGATATGAGCATAGAGCAGTGAGGCCTGCTCGCCGAGCAGGTCGTCGAACACCAGAAGCGGAGGTGCGCTTCCCAGCTTGCGCAACACCGCGGGATAGCCCGGAACCAGGGTTATGGTTTCAATCCCGCAGCGCCCCAGGGCCTTGGGGAGCGAGCCTGTCACATCGGCAAGGCCCCCGGTCTTTATCAGCGGGAAGACTTCCGACGTGACGGAAAGCACCTTCATGGGCGACATGCTTGGCTTGGGCTTCGCCTCGCACGGAGCGTCGCCTGCGGTATGTCCCGTTGCGAAGGGTTCATGCCAGAAGAATGCGTTGGTCATGCAAGCCTCCACCGTGCACCGGGCCGGTCTGGCCCAACGGGAATCCGGGCACATGCGTTCCGCGGAAAGAGGGAATTAGGATGTTCGTAGCAGCACGCACCGGAAATCCGGCCTGACAGATCGGAAAGAGCCCGGCTTCGCTGGAGACGTTGGTGGTGATCAGCTTTGTTTCGTCGGCCTTCCGGTAGCTTTCGCCCTGGTTTTCCCGGGTGCAGGCTCGGAGGATGCCGACGAGTTCCTGGCCGTAGCGGCTGCCGAAGTGCGCGGGGGCGTCCTCTTCGGCTTGCCGGTGTTGAATGCCGCCAATTCCCGTCGAGCCATTTCCCAATGCTCGGAATCCCTTCCGGATGGACGGCCTTCTTCCTCCCAGAGCGAGTAGGCCCGCCTGCGAATCCATTCTTCCTCGTTGTCCGCCATCGATGTCTCCATTCGCCGGAAGTCGAACGCCGCGGCGGAATGGAAGTTCCAGAGAAGGAGGAATTTCAGAATCCGGGGGAGGGCGGGGAACTTTCCGACGGGTGGGGAGTTTGCTCGCGCTGAAGGAGTGACCGTTATGAACAAGTATTGTGACATCATCCCGCACTGCGACGGATGGACCTACGTCCTGAACGGCGTCGAGGCAGGCTGCGCGTTTCATACCTATGAACTTGCGGTGGAGGCGGCAAAGCGGCACTTGCTCCGGGAACAGCGGGAACGTGTCTTCCGCCAAAAGGGAGCGAACGGGGAAATGCTGCCAGTCGGGCCGCCGGTGTTCCCCCAAGCCTCTTTTCTGAGCTGATTCAAGTAGAGAAAGCCCGGCGTCCGTCCGCCGGGCTTTCATCGGTTCTGCAAGCTGTTCAGGCTGCCTTCTGGGCTGCGGAGTTGACAGCGGACTCGGCCAGGCCGGTCAGCGTCTCGTCCGTCTTGCTTTCTTCAGCCAGGGTTTCTTCCAGAAGTCGTACCGCATCCTTCAGGCCGAGCTGCCGAGCCCAGGCACACAGCGTGCCGTAGCGGCTGATCTCGTAGTGCTCGACCGCCTGCGCGGCAGCGAGGAGGCCAGCGTCGAGAGCGGGGGTGCCCTTGAACTCTTCGAGGATCTCTTCGCCTTCTTCGATGATGCCGTCGATCGCCGGGCAGGTCTTGCCGCGGGCGCGCTTGCCGATGATCTCGAAGACCTCCTTCAGGCGCTCGATCTGACCGTCGGTCTCTTCCTTGTGCTGCAGGAAGGCAGCCTTCAGCTTTTCGTCCTGAGCGCCGCGCGCCATCTTCGGCAGAGCCTTCACGATCTGGCGCTCCGCGTAATAGATGTCCTTCAGCGTCTCGTAGAACAGGTCGTCGAGGGTCTTCGTAGCCATGCTTCGTCTCCTGATTTGGGTGGGGGGTTTCCGGTGCTGTTAACGGCGTGCCCCGGCAAAAGTTCCGCCACCCGCTACTGCCGGAAAGTTGGCTGGCGACCACCCTCGGGCTTGTCGTAAAGTCGCTCGACCGCCTTTTCCTGACGGACCTTTTCGGCCGTGCTAAGACGGCGACGACGCATCAGGCCGTAGGCGATGACGATGCCGAGCAGGACCGGACCGAGCGCTACGATGACGAACCAAAGCTTGTCGGCCATGGGTAATCTCCTCTCCTCGGGGTCAGTGACGCTCGCCGGCGACTGTCAGCCGGTTGTTGCAGTCCGTCACGCCGGCCACGGCCATCGCGCATTCCTCGGCGCGCCGGGCATCCGCCTCGCCGGCCACCGAGCCCGTCAACGAAACGACACCGTCGTTGACCTCGACCGTGATGTTGGTCGGATCGAGAAACGCATCCTGCGTCAGCGCCTCGTTGACGGCCGCTCGGACCTGGTCGTCGGGTCGATCAAATCCCGCCGGGGCCACGCTACGCTTCTTTTCCTGGTCCTCGTTCTCCGCGAAGATGTTCGCCTCTCCCTGGAGGTAGCCGCGCGGGCGGCTCTCGGCCGGTCCCTCCCAGCGGGGCCATTGGGAGGTTTCTCCGGGGCGGCCCGGTTTGGGCTGTTCGTGTTTCATGGCGTCTCTCCGTCTTGAAGGTTCTATGTCGAAAGAACCTGCTGACTGCCTCGAAGGTTCCGCCTACCCCCACCAGTCGAGCACTTCCGGAACGCTCGAAAGGCGAAGCTGGGAAGAAAAGCGGGTGCCGTAGAGCTCCAGCGTCGCATCGTGGGTCTGATCGGACGTGCTGCAGATGGCATCCTTGAGCAGGGAGATCGAGTAGCCGTAGTCGACGGCTCCCATCACTGCGGCGAGGACACAGACATCGGTCTCGCCGCCGGATATGATCAGCGACGTCACCTCCTGTTCCTGCAGCAACCGGTGAAGCCGGCCGTCGAGCCAGGGAGAATAGATGCCCTTGTCGAAAACGGTCGCGGGCGGTACCAGCGCGCGCAGCTCCGGCAGGATGTCGACCATCCCGTCGCCCAGGACCGCCCGTGTCATCATCGGCCATTTGCGGTAGTAGTCGCGCCAGGTGCCTTGCCTGTCGTCGGCGCGAACCGGCGGAACGAAGCGCGTGAATATGGTCTCGGCCGGACGTGCCGCTGCCAGACGGGCGACCGGTCCTCGCACCTTGTCCATCCACGGCACGTTCCATGGAGTGTCTTCGGCGAACATGCGCTGCATGTCGATGCACAGGTGACGACAACGACGCGGATCTTCCATCTGCTCCTCCTGATGGAGAGCTTGAATGGAGGAGGCGCCGCCAAGGTTCCGAAAATGAATGTTCGCGGTAACGGAGGCTTCCACAGCCGGTGGGACTCATGCGGCGGAAAAGGACATTCCGCGGGTGATGCCCGGATGGACATCGGCTTCGGGACGTTTGCCCGTGGTAGCCGCATAGCGGGAAACGGCGTCGTCTATTTGTCCAGCTTTTCCAAAAGAGCCTTCTGCAGTTGCTGGGCCAGTTCGAGAAGGCGATCGGGGACCGGTTCTTTTTCGATCTTATTCAGCAGGCCCCCAACTTCCCGGCTCACGCGCCGTCCAAGCCGAAGTTCGGCCTCTGCCCCTTGATCGATCTTCTTTACCATTCCGACCTCTGACGATGGAGTTAAGGTCATCGCCCACCTATTCTGCCGACCTTACATCAGTCCTCCATACAGCAATATTGAAAACTTCGGAAATACGAAAAAGTCGCGGGTCAAATCAAGGGAAAGCCCCCGGCGAGTGCCGCCGTGCTTCGTGAGTTGACACGAAACTACCTGCGTGACGGCGACATGCCGGTGGGTATGGAAGAGACGGTGGCAGCGACCGGGTCGCTGGCGGGGAAGGTATCTTCCAGCCCTTCCTCCAACTGCTCTTCGAGGGCTGCTTGATCTTCCCGTTGCCGTGCAGAAG
>JAEWKX010000346.1 GCA_023393575.1 Pseudomonadota bacterium | reverse complement strand
GCCCCGAACGCATCACCAGGATGCGGTCGCAGATGCCGATCAGCTCCGGCATCTCGGAGGAGACGACGATGATCGACCGCCCCTCCTGCGCCAGCCGTGCGATGAATTTGTAGATCTGTTCCTTCGTGCCGATGTCGATGCCCCGCGTCGGCTCGTCGATGATGACGATCGATGGGTCGAGCATCATCATCTTGGCGATCAGCAGCTTCTGCTGGTTGCCGCCCGAAAGCTGGCCCGCGAGGAGGTCCTTTCGGCCGGTGCGGATGTCGAATTCGCGGATGGCCCCATCCAGCGCCTCGGCTTCCAGCTTGCGATCGATCTGGAACCCGCGCACGAAGCGGCTGATGGAGGCAAGCGTCAGGTTGGTAGCGAGGTCCTTCAGCAGCAACAGGCCCTTGCCCTTGCGGTCTTCCGAGAGGTAGACGATGCCGGCCTTCATGCTCTGGCTCGCATCCCGGAACTGCACCGGCTGGCCGTTGTGGCGCACGGTTCCGCTCGCGCGCCGCACTCCGACCAGGCCCTCCATCAGTTCCGTCCGCCCCGCGCCCACAAGGCCGGCAAAACCCAGTATCTCTCCCTTGCGCAACAGGAAGCTGGCGTTCCTCGCATAACCGGGCACGTCGAAATTCTCGACTTCGAGCACCGTTTCCCGCGCTGCCGCTGACTGACGGTCGGGATAAAGCTTCGTGACGTCGCGCCCCACCATCAGTCGCGCCATGTCGGCGGGTTCGAGCTCGGACGCCTGATGGGTGGCGACGAGACGACCGTCCCGAAGCACGGTCACGCGATCCGCGATCTCCTTCACCTCCGGCAGGCGGTGAGAAATATAGAGAACGCCGACACCCTTGGCGCGGATGTCCTTGATCACCTTGAGCAGCGCGTCGGTTTCGAACGGCGTCAAGGAGGCGGTCGGCTCGTCGAAGATGACGATCCGGTGCGGCACAAGCAGTACGCGGGCGATCTGAACGAGCTGCCGCTGTGCGATCGAGAGGGTGCCGACGATTGCCTTTGGATCGATGTCCGCACCAAGATCGCGCAGCCCCCTGGCGGCGCCCTCATTCATCGCCTTGTCGTCGAGGATCAACCCTTTCGGCAACTCGCGGCCAAGATAGATGTTCTGGGCGACCGTCAGATCGGGAGCAAGCAGGATTTCCTGGTGCACGAGCACGATGCCACGGCTTTCCGCATCGACCGGCCCGGCAAAATGCACCGGCTGCCCGTCGATCATTATTTCGCCGCGCGTCGGCTGGTGGTTGCCGGCGAGGATCTTCATCAGCGTCGACTTGCCGGCACCGTTCTCGCCGATAATGGCGTGGACTTCGCGGGGGCGCACAGTCAGGCTGATATCATGCAGCACCTCGACAGGCCCGAAACTCTTCGACAGCGCACGCGCAGCGAGGATTGCGGGTAGGCTTTCCGCGGTTTCGAAGGTCATTGCACGCCACCCACGGCCTGTGAAACCGCAGCAATCCCGGCCCCACCCGCACGACAACCGACTGATCGCAATGATGCTATTGGATGCAACTGACCTTCCTCCCGATTTCAGGCTAGCCAACATTTTGAGGTACGTAAAGCAGGTATCAGCGCACAAATGCCTCTTCAACAGCGGATCACGGACACGTCACGGTCGTCCCGGATGCAATTTGACGAAATCGACAAAGGCGCGCAGCGGCGCCGGCACCAGACGCCGGCCGGGATAGTACAGGAAGGGGCCCGGAAACTCCTGCCACCACGGCTGCAGCACCGGCTGGAGAACACCGGTATGAAGGTGCGGGCGCAGCCATTCCTCGAAGAGCCCGATGATTCCGAGGCCTGCGGCTGCGGCTTCGATCGCCAGATCGATCGCTCCTCCGGCCTGGACGATTAACGGGCCTTTGGGCTCGACGAACACCGCCTCGCCATCCTTCTCAAATTCCCAGTCCGGCATGTTACCGCTCGGGAAGCGGTGGCGCAGACAGGCATGGTTCAGGAGATCGCGCGGATGCTCCGGCCGACCGTGGCGGTCGAGATAGTCGGGTGACGCGGCAAATGCGTAGGTCTGGCTGCGTGGCCCGATCGGCACGGCAATCATGTCCTGCTCCAGCCGTTCGCCATAGCGAATGCCGGCATCGCAGCCGGCGGCGAGCACATCGACGAAGCTCTCGTCCGTCATCACCTCCAGCCGGATGTCCGGATAGGCGGCGAGGTACGGCGGTACGATGCTGGGCAACACCAGCCGGGCAGCGCTGATCGGCACGTTCAGCTTCAGTGTGCCAGCCGGACGGTCGCGGAAGCCGTTGACCGCATCAAGCGCCGCCTCCATCTCGCCCAGCGCCGGGGCCAGCCGGGCAAGCAGCATCTCCCCGGCTTCGGTGGGAGCAACGGAACGCGTCGTTCGGTTCAGGAGACGCACGCCGAGATCCGCCTCAAGCCGACGCACCGCTTCGCTCAAGGCAGAAGGGCTGGCCCCGCTCGTGCGGGCGCCTTCGCGAAATCCCTTTGCCCGGGCCACCGTCACGAAAGCGCCAAGGTCTCCCAGTTCCACAGCCATTGTTCGCCTTTCCGCACAACCTGTGCCGATTGTATCGGATTATCGGCAGGCGCAACAGGGCGTATCTCATGGCGGCAGAAATGAGATCCAACCCGAAGGAGAGAGACGATGGTCAACATTTCAAATGCCGGCACCTTCCGGCTCGGCGACCGCGCCGTGAAGCGGCCGGGCTATGGCGCCATGCAGTTGGCAGGCCCCGGCGTCTTCGGTCCTCCGAAGGATCGCCACCAGGCGATTTCCGTTCTTCGCGCGGCGGTCGAAACCGGCGTGGACCATATCGACACCAGCGACTTCTACGGGCCGCACATCACCAACCAGATCATTCGCGAAGCGCTTCATCCCTATCCGGACGCATTGACGATCGTGACGAAGATTTCCGCGAAGCGCGGTCCCAACGCGGAATGGCTGCCGGCCATATCGAAACAGGAACTCGTTGCGGCCGTCCATGACAACC
>JAEWKX010000298.1 GCA_023393575.1 Pseudomonadota bacterium | reverse complement strand
GGTGAGGTCATCGGTAAGGTACCTGGAACTAACCCCTCCAGTCGCTATTCCGGCCAACCGGGAAATGCGAGGACATCTTGAAGCAACGACGGTGCGGGCCTTTCTGGTTCTCTGCCGGCTTTCCATCAGCCGGGGTACTGAAGAGGCACACCATCATTGCCGGAAGTGCGGTAGGGACAACCCTCCAATCCATGGCAGACAAAGCCGGATTCTTGCTCTTGGCAGGGCGTGAATCCATTGTTCGCGCGTATGAGCGTATTGCGGTACCGGGGTCTCCACCGGCTGGTGCCAATGCATATTCTCATCCGCCCTTTGTCCTCCGGTCCGCCGGAGTCTGGAATTTGAGGGACTGCAAGATGACGACCGCTCGTATTCTCGATTTCATCAAGACCCGACGCCCCGAAGGCCCCTGCCTGGTGGTCGATCTCGACGTCGTGCGCGATAATTTCCACGCCTTCCGCCACGCCCTGCCGGACAGCGCGATCTACTATGCCGTCAAGGCAAACCCGGCGCCGGAAATCCTCAAGCTGCTTGCCTCGCTCGGCTCGAGCTTCGACTGCGCCTCGGTGGCCGAAATTCAGATGGCGCTCGATGCCGGGGCCACGCCGGACCGCATCTCCTACGGCAACACGATCAAGAAGGAACGCGACATCGCCCGCGCGCATGCGCTCGGCATCGGCCTCTTCGCCGTCGACAGCCACGAGGAAGTCGAGAAGATCTCGCGCGCCGCTCCCGGCGCCAAGGTGTTCTGCCGCGTGCTGACCGATGGCGAGGGTGCCGAATGGCCGTTGTCGCGCAAGTTCGGCTGCGTGCCGCAGATGGCCGTCGACGTGCTCGTCTACGCGCACCAACTGGGTCTGGAGTCCTACGGCGTCTCCTTCCACGTCGGCTCGCAGATGATGAAGGTCGATGCCTGGGATTCGGCGCTCGCCGATGCCAAGCGCGTGTTCGCCTCGCTCGCCAAGCAGGGCATCCACCTGCAGATGGTCAACATGGGCGGCGGTTTCCCGACCAAGTACCTGCGCGACATCCCGTCTGCGGAGGCTTACGGCCAGGCGATCTTCGCCGCTCTGCGGTCGCACTTCGGCAACCACCTGCCGAAGACGATCATCGAGCCGGGCCGCGGCATGGTCGGCAATGCCGGGGTGATCAAGGCGGAAGTGGTTCTCGTGTCGAAGAAGTCCGACAACGACAACCACCGCTGGGTCTTCCTCGACATCGGCAAGTTCGGCGGTCTGGCCGAAACCATGGACGAGGCGATCCGCTATCCGATCCGCACGGAGCGTGACTCGGATGAGATGGAGCCCTGCGTTCTCGCCGGCCCGACCTGCGATTCGGCCGACGTGCTCTACGAGAAGAACATGTATCCGTTGCCCGTGTCCCTCACGATCGGCGACGAGGTTCTGATCGAAGGCACCGGTGCCTATACGACGACCTATTCCGCGGTTGCCTTCAATGGTTTCGACCCGCTGAAGAGCTACGTCATCTGAGGTTTGATACCGCCGTCCCCGTAACCAGCCGGGGCGGCGAACTCACAATTCCTTTCATCGCCGCTGATAACGGTATTGGGTACGGGAGGCCGCCATGGCCGCTGTTCTTGACACTGTGCGCGCATTCTTTGCGCCGACCATCTACACCATCGATGTCGAAACGCCGGCGGATGTCGTCGCGCGCGAGAACCTGCTCGACCGCGTCATGGGGCCGGAGCGCCGGAAGAAGTCGTCGGAGAAGATCCGCCGCGGCCGCCTGCCGGCCGAAGGTCTTGCCCTCGTCGCCCGCGACGAGGCCGGTCATGTCATCGGTAGCGTGCGGTTGTGGAATGTAGAGGCGGGCATCAGCCAGCAGGGCACGCCGGTCGAGGCGCTGCTGCTCGGGCCGCTTGCCGTCGATTGCACGCAGGAGGGCCGCGGCATCGGCGGCGCGCTGATGCGTGCGGCGATCGCCGAGGCCACCGATCGCGGCCACGGCGCCATCCTGCTGGTGGGTGACGCGGCCTACTACGAACGCTTCGGCTTTCTCGCCGACAGGACCCGGCACCTCGTCATGCCCGGTCCGTTTGAACGCGAGCGGTTTCTGGCGCTGGACCTCAAGCCCGGCTGGCTCGATGGTGCCGCGGGCGTGATCGTCGCGAGCGGACGCAAGCTGGCCTGATATATCGAGATCCGGCTCTGCTGCGGAGCGCGGCTTCCTGGCGCAACGTGCGTCTCCCGACCTGCCCAACCCGGCTTGCCGACCGGAGGTGGGGATAATCTGACCAAATCAGGCTTTTGCGTCTGTGCCTTGCGATCCGTCAGGTGCGGTTGATCTCGCTCAAGGGATCGATGCGTTAAAGGAATAGACCTCCTTCGTCATATCATTTCTATGATTCAGGAGAGGTTCATGAACAAGAACAGCATTCGCTTCGGCGGGCTGACAGCCGGTCTCGTCATGCTCGGAGTGACCGCCGCGGGCGCGGCGGATCTCGCGCCATTCGCCGAAGTGCCGGTGGCGGACGTGCCGGCGGCCAGCAGCCCGTGGCAGATCCGGGTGCGCGGCGTCGGCGTCATCACCGAGGACGACGGTTCGGTCGACGGCGTGGCGGGAACGGACCTCTCCTATTCCGATTCGGTCATTCCCGAACTCGACATCACCTACTACTTCACCGACAACCTGGCCGCTGAACTCATCCTCGGCACCACCTACGCGAACATCAAGGAAGACGGGCTCTTGAACGTACCGGTCGGCAAGGCATGGCTCCTGCCGCCGACGCTGACGCTGCAGTACCACTTCACCGATTTCGGTGCCTTCAAGCCCTATGTCGGCGCCGGCGTGAACTACTCGATGTTCTACAATCAGAGCGGACGCGACGAATTCCACGATCTCGACGTGGAAAACAGCTTCGGTGTCGCCCTGCAGGTCGGCTTCGACTACATGCTCGACGAGCACTGGGGCGTGAACTTCGACGTGAAGAAGATCTTCCTCGAGACCGACTGGTCGGTCGACCACGACACGCTGGGTCCGCTGAGCGGCAAGGCGAAGATCGATCCCTGGCTGATCGGCGCCGGCGTCACCTACCGCTTCTAGCCGCAGAACAGGAACGGCGGCGGCATGGAACGGTGCGGCTTGAAGGTCGCGCCGTTCCCGTCTCACCCGCAGCCTTGTCTCGCCGCGGCTCAAAATGGCGTGAAGGGTGGGGTTTCCGCAGCGATCGCAATGGTCACGCGCCGGCCGACCTCCTACCTTCGACGAATGATAACGCGCCGCAGCCTTCTTTCGTCCCTCTCCCTTCTTGCCCCCTTCGGCCATGTCGAGGCGAAGCCCGTTCCAAAGGCGCCGGCACGGGTGAAAACCCTCGGTCTCGTGCTGGACCGCGCCCGGGACCTGCGGCCGCTGAAGGTGGTGCTCGTGGCGCGAGAAGGCGGATTGCTGGCGGAGCGGGCCTTCAACGGACATGCGATCGATGCCTCGACCAACATCAAGTCGGCGTCCAAGTCGATCATCTCGGCCATGGTCGGTATCGCCATCGACAAGGGTTTGCTGCAGGGCCCTGACCAGAAGATCGCGCCGATCCTCGAAAGCGAGCTGCCGCGCGATCCCGATCCGCGTCTTCGTGACGTGACCATCGGCAACCTTCTTTCCATGCAGGCCGGGCTGGCGCGCATGTCCGGGCCGAACTACGGCCGCTGGGTCTCGAGCCGCAACTGGGTCCGGTTCGCGCTGTCGGAGCCGTTCGATGGCGAACCCGGCGGGCAGATGCTGTATTCCACGGCATCGACGCATCTCCTCTCCGCGATCCTTACCCGCGTCGGAGGCCGATCGACGCTGGCTCAGGCGCGTGAATGGTTCGCGCCGGTCGAAGGGTTCCGCATCGGCTCCTGGGAGCAGGACCCGCAGGGCATCTATCTCGGCGGAAACCAGATGGCGATGACGGCCGCTTCGCTGCTCGCCTTCGGTGAAGTCTATCGCAACGGCGGCCGTGCGAAGGACGGCACGCGGATCGTCTCTGCGGACTGGATCCGGCAGTCCTGGACGCTGCGCACTAACTCCCGCTTTTCCGGCGACGGCTATGGATACGGCTGGTTCCTGCGCAGCATCGGCGGCGAGGAGGTGAAGTTCGGCTGGGGCTATGGCGGCCAGATGCTCTACATCGTGCCCTCGCTCGACCTCACGGTGGTGATGACGTCGGAGGAGAACTCACCCTCGGCGCGAACGGGCTATCGTGACGAGCTTCACGCCCTGCTGGCGGACATCATCGGTACCGTCCGGGCAGCGTGATGCGGGGATAATAAAGTTGCGGGCTGAAAGATATCGACGTGATTTCAACAGGAATTGCGCCGGCGCTTCCCCTTTCATCCCCGCAGTCCGGTTCGGCCTTATCCTGATGCGGTCATCGGGCAGGGCCGGGTTCGCGAACCGGTTGCCTCCCCCGGGAAGCACCCGGCGCCCGATGATGGTTGCAGACGGTGGCGGGCCGGCGTCAGTCCGGTCCCCACCCGAAGCTCCGGAAAGAGAACTGACACCTCTCCTCTGGATCTTTGGGAAGGCCGGAAGCAATCGGGCAGGCAGTCATGCCTGACACTCCAATACCCTCGATGCCGATTGCCTGCCCATCCCCTGATCCCGTCGCGGAGTTCTCCGGCGCGGTTCTTCCTGCTGCCGGTCGGCAGGCAGAGGTTCTAGCGAACCTGCTTCACGCCAAGCCAGATCATGTGCTTCGCCCCGCGTCCCCTGGTGCTCGCACGCGTCGGATTTTCCTCAACCGCGAACCCTGCAGACTGCATCCGGCGCGTAAACCGGGAATCCGGGGCAGACGACCAGACGGAAAGTACGCCGCCAGGCCTCAGCGCAGATTTGGCCGCTCCCAGACCGCCTGCATCGTATATGCGGTCGTTCTCGTCGCGCGTCAGCGCCTCCGGCCCGTTGTCGACATCGAGAAGGATGGCGTCAAAGACAGCCGTCTCGC
>JAEWKX010000287.1 GCA_023393575.1 Pseudomonadota bacterium | reverse complement strand
GGTGAGGTCCGGCGTGACCGCCACGACCGCGCTCGCCTTGCCGTCTTCCGAGACCCCGATCAGGGTGACGACACCGGAACCCAGGCTTGCCTTGCCCTCATCGGCGAGGCCCTTCAGATCCCTGGCGTCGATCCCTTGCAGAACCTTCCCCAAATACTTCATTCCCGCCAATTCACGGACTTCCTCCGTACCGGCGCCCTGGGTGCCACCCATGGCCAGCCGCCGCTTCGTCTCGGCCAGTTCGCGCTCCAGCTTGCGGCGCTCCTCGATCAGCACCTCGACCCGAGACACAACGTCGGCCGGCTGAACCTTCAGCGCCGTCGCCAGCGTCTTGATCCGGTCGTCCTGTTCCGCAAGATAGGCACGCGCGTGTCTACCCGTCACCGCCTCGATCCGGCGAACACCCGCGCCGACCGCGCTTTCCGAGACGACCCGCACCAGGCCGATATCGCCCGTCGCATTCACATGCGTGCCGCCACAGAGCTCGATGGAGTAAGGCTTGCCCGCCTTTTCCCCGCCGATCGCAGTTCCCATCGACACAACCCGGACCTCGTCGCCGTATTTCTCGCCGAACAGCGCCATCGCACCTTCGGCGATGGCGTCGTCCACGCTCATCAGCCGCGTGGTCACCGGCGCGTTCTGGAGAATGATGGCATTCGCCATCTCTTCGACACGGCGAACTTCCTCCGCGTCCATCGGCTTCGGATGCGAGATGTCGAAGCGCAACCGCTCCGGTGCCACCAGGGATCCCTTCTGGGCGACATGCGTGCCGAGCACTTCGCGCAAGGCCTCGTGCAGCAGGTGGGTAGCCGAATGGTTTGAGCGCAACTGTGAACGGCGGCCATGATCGACGGAAAGCATCACCGCCTCGCCTGTCCTCAGCGTTCCGGACACCACCGTGGCGTTATGGACAAACAGTCCCTCGCCCTTTTTTTGCGTATCCGTGACATCGAGCCGGACGTTGTCGCCGGAGATCACGCCGGTATCCCCCATCTGTCCGCCGGACTCGCCATAGAACGGCGTCTGGTTCACCACGACCTGCACGGTGTCGCCGGACGAGGCCGCCTCGACCGCGGCGCCGTCGTGAACGATGGCCTGGATGACGCCTTCGGCGGTCTCCGCATCATAGCCCAGGAACTCGGTTGCGCCGTGCTTTTCCTTCAGTTCGAACCAAATCGTCTCGGTCGCCTTGTCGCCGGATCCGGCCCAACTGGCGCGCGCTTCGGCCTTCTGCCGCTGCATGGCGTCGTTGAAGCCGGTGATGTCGACGCCGATGCCGCGGGCGCGCAGTGCGTCTTGCGTCAGGTCGAGCGGAAAGCCGTACGTGTCGTAGAGCTTGAACGCCGTTTCCCCGTCGATGCTGTCGCCCTTGCCGAGATCCGCCGTCGCTTCCGAAAGCAGGGTCAGCCCGCGGTCGAGCGTCTTGCGGAAGCGGGTCTCCTCCAGTTTCAGCGTTTCGGAGGTCAGCGCCTCGGCCCGGACAAGTTCCGGATAGGCGCGGCCCATCTCCTGCACCAGCGTCGGCAGGAGCTTGTACATCAGCGGCTCGCGGGCACCCAGCAGCTGCATGTGGCGCATGGCCCGGCGCATGATGCGGCGCAGCACATATCCGCGGCCTTCGTTCGATGGCAGAACGCCGTCGGCGATCAGGAAGGCGGAGGAGCGCAGATGGTCGGCGATGACGCGGAAGCTCGCAGCCTGATCCCCCTCCGCCCTGGCGCCGATCACCTCTTCCGTTGCCGCGATCAGCGAGCGGAACAGGTCTGTTTCGAAGACGCTCTGGACGCCCTGCAGGATGCAGGCCATTCGTTCAAGACCCATCCCGGTATCGATCGACGGCCGCGGCAGCGGCGTGCGCTCGCCCGGCGCACTCTGGTCGAACTGCATGAAGACGAGGTTCCAGAATTCGAGGAAGCGATCGCCATCCTCTTCCGGAGAGCCGGGAGGGCCGCCCCAGACATGCTCGCCCTGGTCGATGAAGATCTCCGAGCAGGGACCGCAGGGACCCGTGTCACCCATCTGCCAGAAGTTGTCGGAGGTGGGGATGCGGATGATCTTGTCGTCGGAGAAGCCGGCGATCTTCTTCCAAAGCGTCGCCGCCTCGTCATCCTCGGCATAGACGGTGACCAGCAGGCGGTGCTTCGGCAGGTCGAAACCCTCCGTGACCAGCTTCCAGGCCAGCTCGATCGCCCGCTCCTTGAAATAGTCGCCGAAGGAAAAATTGCCGAGCATCTCGAAAAAGGTCAGGTGCCGGGCCGTATAGCCGACATTGTCGAGGTCGTTGTGCTTGCCTCCGGCACGAACGCATTTCTGCGACGTGGTGGCCGTCGAATAGGGGCGGCTTTCGAGCCCGGTAAAGACGTTCTTGAACTGCACCATGCCGGCATTGGTGAACATCAGCGTCGGGTCGTTGCGCGGCACCAGCGGGCTCGACGACACCACCTCGTGTCCGTTCTTTCGGAAATAGTCGAGGAAGGTCGACCGGATGTCACTTACGCCGCTCATGCTACGCCCTTTTTTCCGCCGGATGCGGTCCCGTCACTTGAAACCAGTGGCTTTTATCGCCCGCACCGGGGACTGTCCAGCCAAACGCGGAACCGGCCGCACATGTTTTACCATGGCGGCCGGCCAAAACTTCATCGGGAAGAACAAGATGGATTACAGATCGCCGCCATCTCCATCGTCACCGGCATCCGGCCCACCGTTCTCGAGGAGCCGTTCGGCGATCAGACCCGCGTTCTGACGCAGCGCCATCTCGATCTCCCGCGCCAGTTCCGGATTGTCGCGCAGGAAGGTCTTGGCGTTCTCTCGGCCCTGCCCCAGCCTCTGGCTGTTGTAGGAGAACCAGGCGCCGGACTTCTCGACGATCCCGGCCTTGACGCCGAGATCGATCAGTTCACCCGTCTTCGAAACGCCTTCGCCGTACATGATGTCGAAC
>JAEWKX010000284.1 GCA_023393575.1 Pseudomonadota bacterium | reverse complement strand
CTGCCTTTCAAGTCCGACGCGAGGCGCCAATTCACGTTGACGGTGCGGTGGCGGTCGCTTAGATCAATTACCATCATTTGGCCAGCCGCCGACCATCCCGACCATCCTACGCAAGCGACGTTAAGGAATTCCCATGAGCAGCACGGATATCGCCTCCCTGGAAACCACGATCGAGACCGCCTTCGAACAACGGGACGGCGTATCTGTTTCCACGAAGGGAGAAATCCGCGATGCCGTGGAGGCTGCGCTCGACCTGCTCGATTCAGGCAAGGCGCGCGTCGCGGAGCGCCAGGGGGACGGCTCCTGGAAGGTGAACCAGTGGCTGAAGAAGGCGGTGCTCCTGTCGTTCCGCCTGAACGACATGGAAGTGGTCAAAGGCGGCCCCGGCCAGTCTACCTGGTGGGACAAGGTGCCGTCGAAGTTCGAGGGCTGGGGTGAAAGCGAATTCCGCTCGGCCGCCTTCCGCGCCGTGCCCAACGCGGTCGTCCGCCGCTCGGCCTACATCGCGCCCAACGTCGTCCTGATGCCGTCCTTCGTGAACCTCGGCGCCCATGTCGGCGAAGGCACGATGGTCGATACATGGGCGACGGTGGGCTCCTGCGCCCAGATCGGAAGACACGTGCATCTTTCCGGCGGCGTCGGCATCGGCGGCGTGCTGGAACCGATGCAGGCCGGACCGACGATCATCGAGGACAACTGCTTCATCGGCGCCCGTTCCGAGGTCGTCGAAGGCTGCATCATCCGCGAAGGATCGGTGCTCGGCATGGGCGTCTTCATCGGCAAGTCCACCAAGATCGTCGACCGCGCCACGGGTGAGATCACCTATGGCGAAGTCCCGCCCTATTCGGTCGTGGTCGCAGGAACGATGCCAGGAAAGCCTTTCCCCAACGGCGAACCGGGCCCGAACCTCTATTGCGCTGTCATCGTCAAGCGCGTCGACGAGAAGACCCGCTCCAAGACAGGCATCAACGAGTTGTTGCGGGACTGATCGGCAATGGCTGCCACCGACCCCGTAGAGAACCTTCAGGCGCTGATCCGCTGCCCCTCAGTGACACCCGCGGAAGGTGGAGCCCTGACAACACTCGAAGCCATGCTGTCCCCGCTCGGCTTCCGCGTCGAGCGGATGGTGGCGAGTGCCGCCGACACGCCGGACGTGGAGAACCTCTATGCGCGGATCGGAAGCGATGGCCCGCACCTGATGTTCGCCGGCCATACCGACGTCGTTCCGCCAGGCGACGAGGCCGACTGGTCGCATCCTCCGTTTGCGGCCGATATCGCGGGCGGAATGTTGTACGGTCGCGGTGCCGTCGACATGAAGGGCGGGATCGCCTGCTTCGTCGCAGCGGTCGCCCGGCATATCGAGACGCATGGAGCGCCGAAGGGCTCGCTCTCCTTCCTCATTACCGGCGACGAGGAAGGCCCTTCGATCAACGGCACGGAAAAACTGCTCCAATGGGCCGCGGACAAGGGCGAGACCTGGGATGCATGCCTTGTCGGGGAGCCCACCAATCCGGATGCGCTCGGCGATATGATCAAGATCGGCCGGCGCGGCTCGCTTTCCGGACGGATTACCGTGCAGGGCGTGCAGGGTCACTCCGCCTATCCGCATCTTGCCGACAACCCGATCCGCGGGCTGCTGCAGCTGACCAATGCGTTGATGGAACAACCATACGACAACGGCACGAACGACTTTCCACCGTCCAACATGGAAGTGACTTCCGTCGATACGGGCAACCCCGCCGTCAACGTCATCCCGGCCAAGGCGACGGCGGCGTTCAATATCCGCTTCAACGACACCTGGACGGTCGAGAGCCTGCGGGCGGAAATTCTGCGCCGCCTCGATTCCGCAGCATCCGACGGCACATTACGGCCGGGTCGCAACCCGGTTCGGTACGACATCGCATGGAACGAGCGTCCAAGTCATGTCTTCCTGACGCGCAGCGATGCCCTGATTGAATCGCTCACCGAGGCGGTCGAGAAGGTAACCTCGCGCCGGCCGGCGCTCTCCACCACCGGCGGCACCTCCGATGCCCGCTTCATCAAGGATTATTGCCCCGTGGTGGAATTCGGACTTGTCGGGCAGACCATGCACATGGTCGACGAACGGGTGGCGGTGGGTGACCTCGAACTCCTCACCGATATCTATGGCAGCTTCATCTCCAACTGGTTCCGCCATGCCCGGGACATTTGAGGTCCGATACTACCTCGCCGGCCTCTGGCAACTGATCCGCGGAGATGCAACCGGCCTTCAGAAACTCGACATCTCCGACCGCGGCCTGCTGCGCTCCTTCTGGGCCATCCTGTGGTGCCTTCCCGCCATGGCCATCTCCTGGCTGTGGTGGAGGGAACTTTATCTACGGGGAATGCCGCGGGACACGGAATTGGGCGGCATCTTCTTCTTCCGGCTGGGCATGCTGGAATTCGCCAACTGGGTGGTCCCACTGGTATTGATCGGGTTGCTGGCCTGGACCCTCGGGCTTGGCCGGAAATACCATGCGATGGTCGTGGCGGTGAACTGGCTCTCCGTTCCCTTCTCCTATGCCTATGGCCTGCTCAGCCTTCTGCTGATGTTCGCCCCCGGCCTGACGGGCTTCCTGTCGCTGATCTGGCTCTTCCTGATGATCGCGCTGGTCTTTTCCATATCGCGCATCTTCCGGTTCATCTGCGGCCCTTATCCGCTGATGGTCGCGACGCTCACCATGGTGCTGATCGTGCCGCCCATGCTGCTGTCGGACACGCTGGAGCGCTTCCTCGGAATCTATCCCGGCTGACGGTCAGCCTTCACCTGGATAATCGACCTTCATGAAGTAGAGCCCCTCCGGCGGTGCCACCGGACCGCATTCCCTGCGATCCCGCGCCTCCAGCGCCGCGCGCACATCCTCCGGAGTCATCTTCCCCTCGCCCGCGAGCTTCAAGGTGCCTGCAAAGGAACGGATCTGATTGTGCAGGAAACTCTGGGCCGAGGCGCGGATCTCGATCAGGTCTCCCTGACGCGTCACGTCCAGCCGATCCAGGGTCCGCACGGGGCTCGTCGCCTGGCAATGGGCGGAGCGGAAGGTGGTGAAGTCGTGGTGGCCAACCAGCATCTGCGCCGCCGCATGCATGGCCCTGTCATCCAAGGGCTTCGGCACCCACCAGGCGCGCTTCGCCTCCAGCGCCAGCGGCGCGGGCCGGCTGATGATACGATAGAGATAGTGGCGCTTGATGGCCGAGAACCTGGCGTCGAACTCGTCACTCACCAGCCTCACATCGATGATCGCCACCTTCTCGCCGGCCATTCCCAGATGGGCGTTGAGGGCATTGCGGAGCGTATAGGGCTTCCAGTCGCGCGAGAGGTCCGCATGGACGACCTGACCCATGGCATGGACGCCGGAATCCGTGCGGCCGGCACCGCGGATGGAGGTCGTCTCGCCCGTCAACGAGAGGATGCCGTTCTGCAGCGCAGCCTGGACCGAGTGGCCGTTCTCCTGCATCTGCCAGCCGACATAGGAGGTGCCGTCATATTCGACGGTCATGCGGAATCGCGGCATCAGCCGAGCCTCGTGCCGGCGGGCAGCGGCGTTCCGCGCAGGAAGTCGGCAGCCGCGAGGGGCTT
>JAEWKX010000255.1 GCA_023393575.1 Pseudomonadota bacterium | reverse complement strand
ACGATGGTCCGCATGTCGCTCAACATTGCCACCACGCGCGTCATTCTCTCGAACGGTCACCAGGGACACGATGCAGCGGGCGGTGTCATCTCCGGTTTCGCCAGTCTCGTGATGTCGGGCGACTTCGTGATCGGGATCATCGTCTTCATGATCCTGATTACCGTCAACTTCATCGTCATCACCAAGGGTGCGACGCGCATCGCCGAAGTCGGCGCCCGTTTCACCCTGGATGCGATCCCGGGCAAGCAGATGTCGATCGATGCCGACCTGTCGGCAGGGATCATCGATGAAAAGGAAGCGCAGCGTCGGCGCGGCGAACTGGAGCAGGAAAGCTCCTTCTTCGGCGCCATGGACGGTGCGTCGAAGTTCGTGCGTGGCGATGCGATCGCCGGCCTGATCATCACCGCCATCAACATTTTCGGCGGCATCATCATCGGCTATTTCCGCCATGGCATGGAGATCGGCGAGGCCGCCGACGTCTTCGTGAAGCTCTCCGTCGGCGACGGCATCGTTTCCCAGGTGCCGGCGCTCATCGTTTCGCTTGCGGCAGGCCTGCTGGTATCCCGCGGCGGCACGTCCGGCTCCACGGACAAGGCGGTCGTCGACCAGCTGAGCGGCTACCCGCGAGCCCTGTCCATGGCCGGAAGCCTCATGGCTCTCCTGGCGCTTGTCCCGGGCCTTCCTTTCCTGCCGTTCATCGCCCTCGGCGGCTTGATGGGCTTTGGCGCCTGGTTCGTGCCCCGCCGTATCGAAGCGGAAAACAAGTCGCGCCGCGAGGACGAGGAAAAGAAGGTCGTCCAGAACAAGGAAGCCGAGAAGGATTCGGTCAAGAGCGCCCTGAAGACGGCCGAGATCGAGCTGGCCCTTGGCAAGCAGGTCTCCACACGCCTTCTCGGCGCACATCAGGAACTGGCGTTCCGCGTCGGCAAGATGCGCAAGAAGTTCGCGACGCAGTACGGCTTCGTGGTCCCGGAGATCAAGGTCTCCGACGACATCATGATCCCGGAGAAGTCCTACCAGATCAGGATCCACGGGACGACGATCGCCTCGAATGCGCTTCGGGTCGGCGATGTCCTGGTTGTCACCGGCTCCGGCCGCAAGCCGAGCATCCCGGGCGACGAGATAAGAGAGCCGGCGTTCGGCATGCCTGCGGTCTCGATCCTCGAAACCTTCGCCGAGGACCTGAAGCGCGAAGGCTTCCATCCGATCGACAATGTTTCCGTCGTCCTCACCCATCTTTCGGAGGTTATCCGCAACAACCTGCCGCAGCTTCTCTCCTACAAGGACGTCAAGGTTCTCATCGAGCGGCTGGACCCTGAATACAAGAAGCTGGCCGACGAGATCTGCTCGTCGCACATGTCCTATTCCGGCCTGCAGGCCGTGCTGAAGCTGCTGCTGGCGGAGCGCGTCTCCATCCGCAATCTGCATCTGATTCTCGAAGCCGTTGCCGAACTTGCTCCTCACGTCCGCAAGACCGAGCAGATCGTGGAGCATGTCCGGGTGCGCATGGCGCAGCAACTCTGCGGCGACCTGGCCGATAACGGCGTCCTGCGTGTGCTCAGGCTCGGGACCAAGTGGGACATGATCTTCCACCAGGCCCTGAAGCGCGATGCCAAGGGCGAGGTTGTCGAGTTCGACATCGATCCGCGCAGCCTGGAGGAGTTCAGCGAGCAGGCGACGAAAGTTATCCGTGAATTCATGGACCGCGGACTGCCTTTCGTCCTTGTCACCTCGCCGGAAACGCGGTCCTATGTCCGCATGATCATCGAGCGATTGTTCGCGACGCTTCCGGTTCTCTCGCACGTCGAACTGGCCAAGGGACTCGAGATCAAGATTCTGGGCGCCATCTCCTGATGGCCGAGCCCGAAGAGGGATCGTCCTGATGATAACCGACCCGCAAGGGACAGTTCTGGCGCTTTTTCTCGCCTTCTGCCGAATGGGTGGGTGCATCATGGTGCTGCCCGGCTTCGGAAGCGCGCGTGTCCCGACGAACATCCGGCTCTTCCTCGCGGTCGCGGTGTCCGTTGCCGTCCTGCCGCTGCTCTGGGACGTCATCTACCCGCGTGCCGTATCCCCCGGCGCGACCTATGTCGGACTGATCGTCAGCGAGACGATGATCGGGGTCGTCTACGGCCTGATCGCTCGCCTCTATACGCTCGGCATGCAGTATGCCGGCGCCATTCTGACCATGTCGATCGGATTCACCGCGCCGGGAGGGCAGGACGTCCTCGAGGATACGTCGGAGAACCAGCTGACCAATCTTCTCAGCTTCAGCGCCCTGCTTATGCTGTTCATGCTCGACTTCCACCATGTGGTGTTCCGCGCCCTGGTGGAATCGTACGCGGCGACACCGGTCGGCAATCTCGTGGATCCGCAGAAGATGCTGATCACGCTCACCGATACACTGAGGGCCTCCACCGATCTCATGCTGCGTCTGGCGAGCCCCTTCCTGATCTATGGTCTGATGTTCAACGTCGCGATAGGTCTCGTCAACAAGCTGGCTCCGCAGATCCCGGTCTTCTTCATTTCGACGCCTTTCCTGCTCGCAGGAGGCCTCTTTCTTCTCTATCTCTCGATCGCCGCCCTCATTCGCCAGTTCGCGGATGGGTTCCCGATGGTCTTTCTTTCCTTCTGAGGGTTCGATGGCAGACGAGCAGAACCGGTCCAGGAAGCTGAAGCGTCTCGTCGCCGTCCAGCGCCACATGGAGAAGATGGCGGAACAGGAGCTGGCCGTGACGACCCAGCATCGCGCCGAAGTCGCGCAATCGATGGAAGTGGTGATCGAGGCGATCGGTTCGATGGATCCGGTTCACAGGACCTTTTCGCAGAATTATGCCGAACGCTTCGGGCGCCTGACCGTCAAGGAGGGCCAGCTTCAGAATATCCAGCAGATCCAGGAGATGAAGGTGCTCAAGGAGCGCACCAAGGCCGATCGTCTGGAAGACCACATGAAGAAGGCGCGTGAGCTCGAAGATCGGCAGGCCGCTGACCAGGCGATCTACGATCTTCTTGAGATCACGCTTGCCTCGCCAGCCTCCAGCAAGCTTCAGCAGTCATAGTCCTCTCCACCAAAGCGCAGGGACATGAAGCGCCTGCAGATCATCGAACCGTCGCTGCCGTTGCCGTCCGATCGGTGATGCAGTCGTGGCGAAAGGAATTGACGTGGCGATCTCACCCCCGAGCGATCTCGTTCTCGACGTGGTACGGGCTGCAGACCCGGCCGAGGTCCAGGCGGCGCAAGCCAAGCTGAAGGCGAACAAGGCTGCTTTCGCGGCGGCCAGCCTCGCCGAGGCGGGTGCGGGCTTCGGTGCCGCCCTCGACATCATCTCGACACCGGCTACCGATGCGGGGCTTGGCAATGCGGAGCCGTCGAAAAACCTCTCGAAGATGCCGGAGGAATACCGCAAGTTCGAAGCGGGCGTCCTTCAGAACTTCGTCAGTTCCATGCTGCCGAGCGACAGCGAACAGGTCTACGGCAAGGGATCTGCCGGTGAGTTCTGGAAGAGCATGATGGCCGAGCAGATTGCCGACGGCATGTCGAAAAACGGCGGCATCGGCATTGCGGAACAGATGTACTCGCAGGCGCTAGCCCGCCAGGAAGGTGCGGTGGTCAACGCCACGACCGACGAAGCGGATCGCGATCGTGCGATGAGAATGATTACGGATTTTGAACGTCAGGTTCTGGATCTTGCACCCACGGACAAGAACGAAGCCTGACATGACTGATACTGGGGCAAGGCATATGGAAGTTGTTTCTAACGATCATCGGATCAAGACGGTACTCGGTCGGCTGGAGATGATCGTCGACAACGAGAACCAGCGGCTGGGCACGGATGCCGGGTTCGATCTGAAGGTTTCGAACGCGCACAAGAGCCGCTGCCTCTACGAACTCACCATGTTGTTCCGCAGCACGAATCCGAAGGAACTGGCGGTCGTCCATATTGACCAGATGCACAACCTGAAGGAGAAGCTGGCGATCAATGCCCGCCGTGTCGAAGCGCACCTCCATGCCGTGCGTGCCGTCGCGGATCTCCTGAAGAACGCCGCCCGTGAAGCCGATGGCGACGGGACCTATACCCAGGAACAATTCCTCTACAGTGAGATGTGATGCTCAAGCTGCTGCTGACAGGTCTATGGGTTTGCCTCGTCACGCTCGGCGCGGTCTATTTCTCCGTCAAGGCATCTGCACCGCCGCCGCCGGTCGACGAAGAGGCCGCGAGGAAGGAAGCGCTGCAGCTGGTTCGAGGCGAATCACTGACCGTACCGGTCATCAACGACGGCATGATCACCGGTTACTTCCTGGGTCGTTTCTCCTTCATGATGGATAAGGAGAAGATCAAGGGAGTTGAGCTACCCATCACGGAACTGACGACCGACGAGCTCTTCACGCTGCTCGTGGGGGAAAAGATGATCGACCTCGGCAATCCGGGAGCCTTCGACCTCGAAACCTTCCGCACGCGCATCAGGGACGGCTTCAACGCCAAGCTTGGCGAGGGCATGGTCTCTGAGGTCCTCGTCGAACAGCTCGACTTCATGTCCAAGGACGATATCCGCGCCAATATTGCGCGTGAGGGCAAGCGTCCCGTTGCTCCCACCAAGATCGTCGAGGGTACGGTCGTGGAGGAGACCGCACCCGCATCGCACTGATCCGCTGCTTTGGGCCTGATCGATACAATTTGATCGGGCGGCTTGGCAGGTCGTTCACCGCCGTCTGCTATGCCTCGCGAAGGTGGAGACGGCTAAGTGATGCGGATGTCGAGTTGCAGGCGAGAATACCGGACAGATACGGAGCCCTGCGCGCCCGTGCGGAGCCATCCCGGTGGGTGCGGGCATCTCCCGCGCCCGGTCGGCCGGAACGCTTCCGGTCCCGGATTTCCTGGCCACGACCCTGCCCAAACCTATGCCCTCGTGGAGGCTCTTGCTCTGCAAGCCGGGGGACAGGCGGATATCTCGTTCCTCGACGCCAGGAGCGCATCGCGCCGGCTTTTCGACAAGACCTATCGGGAATGGCTGCGTGCCCACCTGCTTTTGCCGTCGGGGGGTGCGCTGGGCCGCTTGGCGGCGCGTCTGGGGTTCGGCAAGGCATATACCGGTTTCGCACCGGAAACCTTCATTCCTGCGCTGCTGACCTTCGTCGAACACCCGCTGACGGTGTTGCTGGTGGCGCGCGCAGGCGATGAAGCGGAGGCGCTCCGCCATCGTCTGCACTGGCATGCGCCGTGGCATCGTTTCCTTTCTGCTTCGATCGATCAGCCACCCATGTCCACGGCATTCGATATGGTGTTGGTCGTCATGCAGGATGTCGGTATGCAGGATCGTTTGCGGCTGGCGACGATACCCGCCAGGCTGCGGATATTCTGCGGCAGGAGCGCGAGGCTCTTCGCCGTCCCGGGTTCTGGCGAGGAATTTGCGGCAACGGCTGCCTCCCCGCGCGGGGTCGATTGCAAGGCCGCGTGAGCTGTCTCTGCGTTAAAACTTTGTTTGCCATGCGTGTTTAGGATTCATTCATGACTGCCGTCGGTCACGAACGAGCTTGAGTCCGGTAATGATCATCGATTCGCCCGATAAGGACATCGCCGTATTCCCGGAAATCGGTGGTCGTGCGACCACCTGGACCTTCAGGCAGGTCTTCCGGTTCTGTGCGACGTCGATCCTGACCGGGGCGCTGGTGGCACTGCCGTTGGCCATCTGGTGGCCACGTCAAACCGATGCGGAAGCGACGCTGAAGGTTATGCGGGGAGAGCTTACCGCTTCTCAGGTCAGCAATCTTTCCACGGTTCTGGCATCGGATGCCGCTCTCGGCAGGATAGCCGAGGAATTCGGGCGCCGTGGCATCGATCATTCTCCGCAGCCGGTGTCGGCTGCGGCATTCATTCTGGATCTTCTGCTCGGCCGGGCCGATACTGCCGCAAGCCGGGCGGCATCGCTTCGTGAGCTTCTTGCGGGTTCCGTGACGCTCGTGGCCACGGATGGGGGAGCCGGGCTGATGATAAAGGCGACGGCGCCGGATGCGGATCGCGCTTCGGATATCGCCAATGGTGTCGCTGCCGTTCTCGTGGATCGTGAGAACCCCGTCTTTCCGCTCGGCGGCGATCCTGGCCTGACCGGACTGGAAGAGGCGACGCGTCGTGCCGAAGCCGAGCTTCGGCAGTTCGAGGAGAAGATGGGCGATGACGGGCTTGCGGCGGCAAGACGTGCCGAGGCCGAGGATCAGGCGGCGAGGCAGGAAGCCGCGGAGACCGAGGCCCGCATAGCTGAGCTGGACAGGAAGATCGGGGAGGCGACGTCGCTGACCGCCGCCCAGGTGCTGGAAGGGCGACTGCCCGACAGCCTGGAGTTCACTGCCCTGGAATATCATCGCCAGCGCCATGTCGAGGCGAAGCTTGCCTTCGATCAGCTCTCCATGCAGCTTGGGCCGCGCCATCCACGCCTGCAGAATGCAGCAGGTGCGCTCGAGACGGCCAGAAGCGACCTCGATCAGGAACTGGTGCGACTGGTTGCCGAGTTGGAGCGGCAGAAGGCAGAGGCGACGCAAAAGCTTGCCGCCTTGCGTAGCCGGAATGAGGCGGCGTCCCCGGACATCCGCGGCCTGAATGAAAGACTGGCTTCGCTGGAAGCTGCCGCACAGGCGGCACGGCAGCGATACGAGAAGGCAATCCGGGCTGCCCCTGCTGGTGTTTCCGACAATGGAATGTCCCTGTCCATGGAGGCGGAGGCGCACCCCGAACGTGCCGGCGTAAGCGGGTGGTCGCTGGTGGAGGCGACGGGTCTTGGCGGAGTGGCGGGTCTTTCCCTTGCGATCGCACTGGCCATGGGGCGCCGGTCTGGAATGGGGGATGCCGAAGCATTGCAGCCGGACCATCGTCCCGCGGGGGTAGGCGCGTTCGTGACGGATCCTCCGGTCACGGAGGATATGCGAGTGACCATCCTGGAGCGCGTCCCGGAAGCCGATGTCGATCCTCCGCCGGATGACGAGGTGCCGCTGCCGCAACGAATCCGGGACATCCTGTACCGGAATGCTGCTCCTGCCGCTTCTGCAAAGTCTCTGCCGCCCCTGGTCGCGGCAGTCCTGGAAGGCATGTTGTCGACTGGCTCGGATCGGTCCCGGTCGCATTTCCCCGATGCGGTGAACGATCAGGACATGCTCGACCGGGAAATCCTGGAACTCCGCCGCCAACTGGCCTCCCTTCAGGAAAGGGCGGCATTGCGGTCATGCGAGCGTCGCTGACGGCATTTTTCTTGCATTTGTCTCATTGGGAACGCATTACGCAGGCGCGGGTCCGCAGCCTGCAATTCAATTCGCCTGACGCTCCGAGGGACACACATGACGACGATCATCGATGGCAAGGTCGCCGCGGCATCCGTGATAGAAACCGTCACCGGTACTGCCGCCGCGCTGGAGCGCGAGGTGGGCGTGAAGCCGGGCCTGGCGGTGGTCATCGTCGGTGACGACCCCGCCAGCCACACCTACGTGAACTCGAAAAGCAAGATGGCGAAGCAGTGCGGCTTCAATTCCGTCCAGCATAGCCTGTCCGAGGATACGACGCAGGAAGAGTTGGAGAAACTGGTCGCCGAACTGAACGCCGACCCCGCCATTCACGGCATCCTCGTCCAGCTGCCCTTGCCGAAGCACCTGAAATCCGAGCCGGTCATCCAGTCGATCGCGCCGGAGAAGGACGTCGACGGGCTCAATGTCGTGAATGCCGGCAAGCTTGCCACGGGCGATCTTGGCTCCGGTCTGATTTCCTGTACGCCGGCCGGTGCCCTCATCCTGATCAACAGGATCCACGGCACCGATCTGTCGGGTCTCAACGCCGTGGTCATCGGCCGGTCGAACCTGTTCGGCAAGCCGATGGCGATGCTGCTCCTGTCCTCCAATGCGACCGTTACCATGGCGCATTCCCGCAGCAAGGACCTGCCCGGGATCTGCCGCGGGGCCGACATCCTGGTGGCCGCTGTCGGCCGTCCCAACATGGTGAAGGCCGACTGGGTGAAACCGGGCGCCACCGTCATCGACGTCGGCATCAATCGCGTGCCGGCACCGGAGAAGGGCGAGGGCAAGACGAAGATCGCGGGCGACGTGGCATACGCGGAATGTGCGCAGGTGGCTGGCGCCATCACGCCTGTTCCGGGCGGCGTCGGGCCCATGACCATTGCGATGCTGATGGCGAACACCGTCGTCGCCGCTTGCAGGTCCCTGGGCCGGCCGGTTCCTAAGTTCTGATCAGCGAAAGCCGATTCAGCGCGGTGCTGCGCCCGTGGAACTGCGTACGATCAGCTCCGCCTTCCACAACTCCTGCTCCGGCCCGCTCTCGATACCCTTGATGCGGTCGATCAGCCTTTGGCCGATGCGCACGCCTGCTGCCCTCAGCGATGAGCGGGTGGTCGTCAGGGGAACGGAGAAGTCCTCCGGCTTGAGAAGCGGCAGCACGTCGTCGTGGGCGATCAGCGAGATGTCCCGGCCCAGGCGAAGGCCGGCCTGGTTCACGGCGCGAATGGCCCCGAGCGCCAGCACGGTACTGGCGCAGAGGACGGCCGTCGGCGGTGTCTCCTGCTCAAGAAGCTGCCGCATGCCGCGGAAGCCGAATTCATCGGTCATCGCCGTGTGGTGGACCCGCGCCGTATCCAGCGCGAGCCCTTTTGTGGAGAGGGCGGCTTCCGCGCCTTTACGGCGCCGGGTGGTGAAATCGAGACCGGCCGGCCCGTTCAGCAGGGCGAACCTGCGGTGCCCGAGTTCCAGAAGCAGGTTGGTGGCATCGCGGAACGCCGCCTCGTTGTCCACGTCGAGAAACGGATAGTCCTCGGCCATGCCGATCGAACGGCCGTGAATCAGGAACGGCATCTTGAGGGAATGCATCAAGGGTATTCTCGGATCGTTTTCCTGCATGTAGGCGAGATAGACGCCGTCCACACTGCCGCTGGCGGCGAGCCACCGTAGCGCGTCCTCCTCCTCGCCGGGTTTCTTAGGCATCAGAACGAAGTGGAAATCCTGGCGTGCGGCCTCCTCCCCGAGCCCGCTCAGGAATTCTGCGAAATGGATGTCTGCATAGTAATCGGGTGCTGCGGGCATCACGAGCCCGATCGACCCGGCACGCCCGGTGGCCAGGCGCCTTGCGGCTGCATTGGGTCGGTACCCGGTTTCTTCCGCCGCCTTCAGGACGCGCTCCCGCGTCGTCCGGCTGACTTCGGGGTACCCGTTCAATGCTCGGCTGACTGTTGTTTGCGACAGTCCCAGCAGTTCCGCCAACTGCTTCAGGTTCAAGGTCTCTCCTCCCGCCACGGTCTCTCAAAGCGCTTTGGATTGTTATCAGCCGTGATCTGCAATCTCAAATGAAAGCTGGGCGAATCGAGCCTTTGCATCAAGGAGGCTACGCAGCTCGTCGCCTGGAGGACTTGACAGCAGCAGTTGGGAGAACACATGACTACGCATCAAAGCGCTTTGGGTAGACGGCGATGTGCGACGGGGCGCAGTCAGGAACAGGGAGGATTCTGATGATGAGGAAGTCACTGTGGATGGGTGTGGCGTTGACTGTGCTGCTGACCGGCGGTGCCACGGCACAGGAGATGAAGTTCGCCCCCGGCGAGGATTCCCGCTTCAACTGGCAGAGCTTCGACGACTTCAAGGCGGCGCATGCGGACCTGAAGGGGCAGAGCCTGACGCTGTTCGGTCCCTGGCGCGGTGACGACGAGATCCTGTTCAACAGTGTCCTGGCCTATTTCCGCGAGGCGACCGGCGTCGATGCACGCTATTCTTCCTCGGAGAACTACGAACAGCAGATCGTCATCGATACGCAGGCCGGATCGCCGCCGAACATCGCCATCCTGCCGCAGCCCGGCCTCTTGGCCGACCTGGCCTCGAAGGGTTTCCTCGTCCCGCTCGGCGACGAGACGGCGAACTGGATCAAGGAAAACTACGGCGCCGGGGAAAGCTGGATCGGCTACGGCACCTACAAGGGGCAGGACGGTGCCGAGGCGTTCTATGCC
>JAEWKX010000211.1 GCA_023393575.1 Pseudomonadota bacterium | reverse complement strand
GAAGTAGAGTTCGGCGGCCGAAGACACCAGGTCGGCCAGGTTTCCGTAACACTCCAGGCGAAGCAGGGCGATCAGGTCGCCCGCATCCAGCAGACGTAACTCCGTCGCCACAGGACTGATCGCCTCGGCCAGTATCTTCTCTCGTTCTGCAGAGTGGTCGCATTTTTTCATGGCGCTCAGTGTGTCCGTTGCTTGAGCTACCGGGAGGCATAGACCCGGTGCACGAGTTCCGCCACTGCCTTGTAGAAGGCTGGCGGAATGACGCTATCAACCGAGACTTGCGCAAACATGGAGCGGGCGAGGGGCGGATCCTCGAATACGGGTATGCCGTTTGCCTCGGCGATCTCGCGGATCTTGAGGGCGATCAGGTCCTGCCCCTTGGCCACCACCACCGGTGCGTCGTTCTCCTCCCGGGCATAGCGCAGCGCCACGGCGAAGTGGGTCGGATTGGCGATGACCAGGGTGGCGCGGGGCACGCTGTCGATCATGCGGCGGCGGGCGCGGTCGCGGGCAAGCGAGCGCTGGCGGGATTTCACGAGCGGATCACCCTGGGCCTGTTTGTATTCGTCCTTTACTTCCTGCTTGGTCATCTTGAGCTGGGTGAACCAGTGATAACGGGACCATGCCACGTCGGCGGCCGCCAGAAGCGCGGTCGCCAGCAGGATGATCACCATCATCTTGCGCACGATGGCGTCGAGCTTCACCAGAATGATCTGCGGATCGGAGAACATCGCGTTCAGCGTGCCGAAGAATTCGCCGCGGAGCGCGAAGTACATGATCGTCGACACGATCAGGATCTTGAAGAAGGATTTTGCGAATTCCACCAGGCCGGGCAGGCTATAGATTCGCTCGAAACCCTTCTTCGGGGAGATGCGCGACGCTTGCGGACGAATCCGCTCCAGCACCATGGACGGCATGTTCTGGGCGAGAGACGAACCGAGCCCGAACAGGACGAAGAGCAGCATGACGGGCACGAGAAAACCTGCCACCGCCCAGGCAAGATGCACGCCGAGAGACACGACGTCGGGCGTATTCTCCAGCCGCCATTGATCCGGCTGTGAAAACAGATCCTTCAACGTTTCCGCCAGATCGGCGACCCCGGAGGGCAGAAAGAAGACGAGGAAGATGTAGAAGGCGAGCGCCGACGCAAATATCGGCACCTCCCGGGAGAAGGGGACGTTGCCCTTTTCGGCCGCATCCGTCAGCTTCTTGGCGGTCGGGTTTTCTGTTTTACTGTCTTTATCTTCTGACAAGACGTCTCATCCCGACGAATCGATCATGCTGGAGGCACGCTACAACATGGCCGCGCTAGACGAGAATCAAGTCTACAAAAAGACTGTGGGTTGCCGGCCGCCGGACCAGTGACGGCCAGCGGGCGGAACCGTGCTTTCCTGAGCTGCCGCAGACGCTACGCCGCCTGGACGTCGCTGCCTTCCACCGGCTCCTTGAGCAGGATCTGGCCCGAATTGGCCAGCCGGATGGCTTCCTGGGCCACGGCCCGCCGGGCGATCGCCACTTCGCGGGGATTGAGTGTGGCGGCCGGGACCGCGAGATCGGACTCGATCATGCGGCGCTGGCGCGGGCTGATCGCCGACAGCACGCATTCCTTGATCTCGTTGCTGGCTCCGCGCAGCGCCATCGTCAGGATGTCGGCGGCAACGTCGTTGAGGAGCAGGACGCGGCTGCGCTGCGGCATGGAGAGTAGGTCCTCGAACAGGAAGATCTTCGGACGAACCTTGTTGACCGCTTCCTTGCTGATCGTTTCCAGCGAGGTGAGCAGTGTATCGACCTGCGGCTTATCCAGCTCGTTCATGAGGTCCGCTACCTTCGCCGAACCGTTGGAGTTTCGCTCGGCCTCGATCGCATTGATCAGTTCGACGACGCGGTTCTCGATGATCTGGGCCGCCTTGGTGCTGACGTCCTTCATGTTGACCGTACGGTTCATGATGTCGGCGCGCCGGCTCTCGGGCAGTTGCAGCAGCACCTTCGCACCAAAGGAAGACGGCAGCATGGACAGGATGTAGGCCATCGTCTGCGGATGTTCCCGAGACAGGAACTTGCCGATGAAGGCGGGATCGGCATCCTGCAGGCGGTCCCAGATGGACGATTCATAGGCCTGGAATGCTGTGCGCCGGCCGAGAAGCCCGTCGACTTCTTCCGGCGTCAGGCCTTCCTCCAGGATGGCTTCGATCGCCGCGGCATTGTCCATGAGGCCCGTTCCTTCCGTGAACAGATCCTCGAATTCGTTGACGAGCAGGAGAAGTTCGTCCGGAGGAATGGCACGCAGACGCTGGGCCGACGCGATGATGGTCTGCAACTCGGCCTGCGTGAAGTACTTCAAAAGCTTGCCGGCCACGCCCTTGCCCATTGCCAAGAGCACCGCGGCTGCCTTTTCGGCCTGGGACAACGGGTTCTCGGCAACAGCGCCACCGAAATCGTCAAAGTCCATCATGGTCTTCCCTCTCTGTCCCTAACCGGGATCAGGCTCTTTTCGTACTGAGTACTTCAGTCACTTTCACGCCGAACCGCGTGTCGTCATTCTCCAGGACGGTGATCTCACCCTTGCCGATTCGACGCCCGTTGACCATGATCTCGACCGGCTCGCCGATCTTCTTGTCCAGAGCGATCGTTGCTCCCTCTTCGAGCTCCATCAGCCCGGAAACCTGCATCCTGCTCGAGCCTAGCACGATCTCGACATCGATCGGGATGTCCATGATGAGGTCGAGATTGGCGGTCAGCGCGCTTCCTGGCTCCTGAACGCCGGCGGCCATGGATGTCTCGTCGAAGCTCGATCCGCCAAAGTCCGTGCCGCCGAGATCCGGCGGGCCGAAATCGCCACCCCCGAAATCGCCACCCCCGAAATCCGAACTGCCCGATCCCGCAAGGTCCGAGCCGAAACCGGCGCCGAACGAGGACATCTCGCCAGCCATGGGATCGCTCGCGACGTTGCCGAAATCGGCGTCGAAGCCCGGAACGCCGTCGCTGTCGGCCTGCAGTACGCCGCGCAGGTCGTCGATCGCCTGATCGAGCTCGCCGGATGTCGTGTCCGGCATCAACGCTTCGTCTTCGGTCACTGGTGTTTTCTTCGTAGCCATGCGCTCATTATTCCCGTTGAAACTTGCGTCAGCCTGCCGTGTTGACAGATCGCCCTACGCCCTGTCCCTAGCCCATCAAGTGATTGAGGATCTCGTCGTCCGTACTGATGTTGTCCTTCACCCGGACGGTATAGCGCTCGCCCGAGCGCCCTAGTTCGCAGGAATACATATCCTTGCCGTTCGCGCTCACCTGGACCGATACATCCTTCTTGTCCTGGAACGTTATGATATCGCCGGCTGCGAGCCGCGAGATCGTGCCGAGGGTCAGCGGCTGCAGGCGGATGCGTGCCTCAAGGGTCACCTGGGAGCGCCGAACCTGTTCCTTGATCCGCTCGTGCCACTCTTCCTTGCTCTTCGAGGATTGCCCTTTGGCCTTCGGGACCACGACTTTCGTCTTCAGGAAGGCCTGCTGCGGGATGACCAGAGCAAGCTCGGAGGCGACCTTGCCGAGCCCGATGGTCATGCGAATGGTCACGCCGAACTCCGCCGGAAGTCCCTCGTCTGGTTGGGGCCGGTCCTCGGCGTTGTGAACCCGCTCGAGCAATGTCTCAAAGCCGCCCGGCGCGTTTACGCCCGACTGCAGGACCTCGCCCATCTTGACCGCGACCATCTGGGCGAGATCGAGCTCAATGTCCGAGAGGGGGCGGTCGAAAGGCTGTTCGACGGTTTCCGGCAACGCCCCGAGCATGCGTTCCATCAGTCCGATGACGAAACTGTTGCCGCAGGCCAGCACGAAGTTTGGGCACCAGTTGCGGATGGAGCCATCCGCGAGCGCGAATGCATCGCCGAGATCGGTGATCAGGTCCGTCACGAGGCCGGAGGCACAGCCGGTATAGGCCACCTCGATCGGAATCCCCGTCTCGCTGTTGAAGACGTCCGGCAGGAAATCCGCATAGAGCCGCCCGAAGTCGCCGGCAATCCGTTCGATCGTTTTCCGGTCCCCCAGCCCTCCCGTCAGCTTTGCGAGAAGGGCGTGGTCGATGGGAGCCGGAGAGCCCCGCCTGGCTTCAGTCGTCGTCATCATGCCGCCTTGTGGTCACCGCCCGGATTCATCATTTCCTGCTCGACCGCGTCGATCGAGGGGCGCTCGTAGTTGGAGATGGTCTTGCGGCCGTATTCCAGGGCCACCTGGGGCACGGAGCCGTTCATGTAGGCGAGCAGCGTCTGCTTCACGATGATGAAGAGGCGATGCTGCTTGGAGCGCACCACTTTCACCTGCGAGGCGAGCGGTGTGCAGACGGAATAGGAAAGAATGATACCGAGCATGGTGCCGACGAGCGCCGCACCGATCAGGCCGCCCAGAACCTCGGGCGACTCGTTGATCTTGCCGAGCGCCTTGATGACGCCGAGGACGGCGGCCACGATGCCGATGGCGGGAAAGCTGTCGCCCATCTGCGAGATCGCATGATAGGGCTTCATCTTGTCGTGGAGCAGCGTCTCGAGCTCTTCGTCCATCAGCGCCTCGATCTCGTGCGAGCGGGCGTTGCCGATGATGATCAGCCGGACGTAATCGCAGATGAACGAGGTGAGTTCCTTGTTCTTCAGGAGGTTCGGCGCCGTCTGGAAGATCGAGGATTCTTCCGGGTTGTCGATGTGGGCTTCGATCTCGTTGCGCGATTTCGTCCGAAGGTCGCGCATCAGGGAATAGAGCACGCCGAGGACATCGAGATAGTTCCGCTCCTTCGGTACGGCGTTCTTGAAGACTTCGCCGAGCGCCTTGCCGGAATCCTTCACGACCTTCATCGGGTTCGCCACGATGAAGCCGCCGAGGCCGGCGCCGCCGATGATCATCAGTTCGAACGGCTGGAGCAGAACGTCCACGTGCCCGCCCATGGCCATGTAGCCACCGAGAACACAGCCGAACGTGATCACCATTCCGATTAGAATATTCATCCGCTTACCTGCATCGAAATTGAGCTTGTCCATCGGGAATACGGTCTCTGGCTTGCGTGAGGCTGATTGGATCGGCCGGACGGGGTACAGCTTCGCACAAGTCTTTAGCCGTAGTGGTGGCTGGATCGGCAGCAACGCCGTCCGGGCACGAGGAGCGGAACGTGATCACCACCCATGCAAGCTACGCGATGATCAGCAGGGACCTGCCGGGCTCGCTGGCGCGGGTCGCGGAAAAGCCCGACGTCGCCCGCGAGACCGAGTACTACCTGGCCAATATCGGGAAGATCAAATCGATCGACGATTTCATGGCTGACAGCCGTATCTACAACTATGCGGTCAAGGCGCATGGGCTGGAAGACATGGCCTATGCCAAGGCCTTCATCCGCAAGGTGCTGACGGAAGGTGTCACCGACGACAACGCCTTCGCACGCAAGCTTGCAGACAGCCGCTATGCCGCTCTTGCCGAGACCTTCAACTTCGAGGCGTTCGGCTCTTCCGCCACCTCGTTCGAGAAGGCGCAGAAGGGTGTCGTGGAGAAATACCAGCGGCAGAGGCTGGAAGAAGAGGCGGGCGCGGAAAATCCCGGCGTTCGCCTGGCGCTCTACTTCGAACGCATGGCGCCTTCGATCAAGTCGGGGATGGAGATACTGGCGGATGACGCCCTCGTCGAAGTCGTGCGCACCGTCCTCCAGCTGCCGGACGAGATCGCGGCACTCGACGTCGATCGTCAGGCCGAATTCATCGAGGACTCGATCGACGTTGCCGATTTCCAGGATCCCGCGAAGGTCTCGAAATTCCTGGAGCGGTTTTCGGCGCTCTGGGAGATGGAGAACAGCACCGATGCCGTCTCGACCGTCTCGCTGTTCTCTCCGTCCACGCAGGGTATCTCGACCGATCTTCTCATCTCGATCAACGCACTGAAACTCGGAGGCAAATGATATGCAGTCCGGACTCTATGTCGGAATTTCGTCCCAGATCGCGCTCGAGCGCCGTCTGAATACGATCGCCGACAACATGGCCAACATGAACACCGTCGGCTTCCGTGCGACAGAGGTGAAGTTCGACGAGGTCCTCAGCAGCACCCGAAACGAGCTCAACGCCAAGGTCGCTTTCGTCACCCAGGGCAACGACTATCTTTCCACGCGCCTGGGGCAGTTGCAGCAGACGGGCAACGCGCTGGACTTCGCGATCAAGGGTGATGCCTGGTTCGCGATCGACACGCCGGCCGGGCAGGTGCTGACACGGGATGGCCGGTTCACCATGCGCGAAACCGGCGAGCTCGTCTCGCTGATGGGCCATCCGGTCCTCGATGCCGGCGGTGCTC
>JAEWKX010000103.1 GCA_023393575.1 Pseudomonadota bacterium | reverse complement strand
GCCGCCCCCTGCCATGGCCGGGCGCTCCAATTCAACTCCCGGCGCGTGCTTCCTTCGTCGCGAAGGCAAAAAAAATCGATGCAACGTCCAAGTGTTGTCGGACGGACAGCCTGCCATACGTCCTCGTGCCAGCAATGGTTCACACAGGAGGAAGCAACCGATGCCGAGCACGATCAAGCTGCACCGCGTTTTCGCAACCAGCCCGGAAAAGGTCTATCGCGCCTTCATCGAAGCCGATGCGCTGGCCAAATGGCTGCCGCCGAACGGGTTTACCTGCACCGTGCACCACCTCGAAGGCAAGGTGGGCGGCGCTTTTCGGATGTCGTTCCGCAACTTCACGACCGGCAACAGCCACGCCTTCGGGGGTGAATACCTTGAGCTCGTTCCCGGCGAGCGGGTGCGCTACACCGACACCTTCGACGATCCGAACCTGCCGGGCACCATGGAGGTTACCGTGACCCTGAAAAAGGTTTCGGTCGGGACCGAGATCGACATCATCCAGGCCGGCGTGCCCGACCTCATCCCTGCCGAGGCATGCTATCTCGGCTGGCAGGATTCGCTGCGCAATCTGGCGAAACTGGTCGAGCCCGAGATCACCGAGTAGCTCTCCGGATGCGAGCGACACGGACTGCAGCGGTTCGGATGCTCCGACGCCGTTGCCGTCGTCACTCGAAGCGGAAGCCCAGGCGCTTGCCGGTCAGCCTGGCGAGCTGCTGCAGGCGTCCATCCAGTCGCTCCCCGGCGAAATCGGCATGCTCGTGCGGCACGACGAATTCGAGATCGAGGTCCGGCGACGAGGCGGGACGGAACGAGAGGCTGTTGACGATACCGGGCATCGATGCCGAGAAGAGGTAGACGACCCGCAGCATGCCGCCCAGCAGCTTCGCCAGATCCTGCAGGCGCGGGCCGGCAATCCCGGCGAGAGGCTCGGAGGCCCCGTCGTCCTGCAATCCTTCGAAGCGGTAGTAGTTGGCAAGCGCCAGATAGGCCCTGCCCGGATGGGTAATGCCGACGAGCGAGGAATGAGCGATGAGGTTGAGCGCCTGCAGCCCGCGGTAATCGGGATGCGCGCGCCAGCTGATGTCGGCGAGCAGGCAGGCGGCCTGCCGGTAGCGGCTCTCCTCCTCGCTTTCATTGATGCCGAACATGGGAACCATACGGCCGGTCCAGGCGGCCAGTTCACGGGCATGCTCGGGTGAGCGTGCCCGCAGGATCGCCAATTGATCGGCCGCTACGAGCAGGGGATCGGAGGCCTTCTCCTCGTCCGACAGAAGAGAATAGAGATAACCTTCGCGCACACCCTGTGCGGAGAAGAGGATGCGGGCGGGCTTCATCACCCGCAGCACTTCCTGCATGGCGACGGCCCCGAAGGGCAGCAGAGCGCGACGGTTCTTGGACACGGCCTGCCAGGCGGGATGCTTGCTGTCGCCTGCCACCACGGTCTCCAGGAACGACATCATGTCCTCGTACCCGACCTTGTAGCCCTGCATCATGTGCAGGGCGTAGCCGGTTATTTCCATGTGCAGCTTGGCGACGTTACGCCAGGTACCACCCACCGCGTAAAAGGCCCGGCCCTGGCCCTTCTTCAGAAATTCCGCTTTCGCAACATTCCTGGCTGCAATCTCCCGGGCCTTGTCCAGCGACTGCTCCGATGTCTCGGAAAGCCGCAGGCCGCCGAGAGGAAGGGTGATCCCCCTTCCCAATTGCTCGCCGCGTATATCGATAAGTTCGAGGGAGCCGCCGCCGAGGTCGCCGGCAATACCGTCCGGGCCGTGGAAGCCGCTGATTACGCCGCGGGCGGAATACAGCGCCTCCTCCTCACCGGTCAGGACCTGAACCTTGCGGCCAAGGATCCTTTCGGCATCACTGATGAACCTGGGGCCGTTGGCGGCTTCGCGCGCGGCTGCCGTTGCAAGCGGATAGATGTCCGTAGCGCCCGCCTGTTCCGAAAGTGCCCGAAAGCGGCGCAATGCGGCCAGCGCCCTCTCCACGGCCGCCGGGTCCATCCGTCCCGTGCTTGCAAGCCCTCTTCCCAGGCCGCACAGGACCTTCTCGTTGAACAGCATGGCCGGCGAGCGCGACAGCCCTTCGTATACCACGACGCGGACCGAGTTGGAGCCGATATCGACGACGGAGACGGGAGCGATTCCCGGCAACCGGCCTTGCGCTTCAAATCTTACCATACACTGCCTGTTCTCGGCTTATTTCCTGCGCCCGGACATGAGACCGGCAATCAGTTTCGGAGCACTTGAGTTCAGCGCTTCACCACGACCGGAAAGGCTCGGATTGGTCATGAAATACTGCTGCGCGTTGAAAGGCTCCTCGCCCGGACGCACTTCGATGCGCCTGGACGTACCGTCGGGCAATATCTCGTAGCTCTGCTGGTTGTCAATCAAGTTACCGAGCATGATCTGCGACAGCACCTGTTCGTGCACCGTCGGATTGAGAAGCGGCACGAGCGTCTCGACGCGGCGGTCGAGGTTGCGCGGCATCATGTCGGCCGAGCCGATATAGACGAGCGCCTTGTCCGACGGCAGGCCGTAACCGTTGCCGAAGCAGAAGATACGGCTATGCTCGAGGAACCGGCCGACGATCGACTTGACCCGGATGTTGTCGGATAGCCCCGGCACCTGAGGGCGCAGGCAGAAGATGCCGCGCACGACGAGATCGATCTCCACACCTGCGGCACTGGCGCGATAGAGCGCGTCGATGATCTCCGGATCGACCAGAGAGTTCATCTTCATCCAGATCGCCGCAGGGGCGTCCTTCCCGGCATGAACGATCTCTTCCTCGATATGACGCAGGATGCGCCGGCGCAGGGTGTAGGGCGAGACTGCCAGCTTCATGCTATCTTCCGGCTCGCCGTAGCCGGTGATGAAGTTGAAGACATTCGCCATATCGTGCGCGATCTTGGGATTGCAGGTGAAGAAGGACAGGTCGGTGTAGATCTTCGCCGTCACCGGGTGGTAGTTGCCCGTACCGAGGTGGCAATAGGTCCTGAGCTTGCCATCCTCGCGGCGCACGACCATCGACATC
>JAEWKX010000063.1 GCA_023393575.1 Pseudomonadota bacterium | reverse complement strand
TTCGTATACGGCAGGTGTGCCCCCCGTTGCCGCCGCGATGCTGGTTGCAACCGGTGAATGGGACGTGAAGAAGATGGCGAATGTCGAGGAACTTCCGCCGAAGCCGTTCCTCGATATCCTGAACCGGATCGGGCTTCCGACCTGGATTCGGGACGAGCAGGGCGAGCGACCGCTCACCTTCTCCTGACCCTCATCTCCTATCGAGCGCCGCGGTCCCCGCGGCGTTCTCATTTGGCTCCGAGCCAATCGGTCAGTTCTGCTTCCGCCCGCTCCAGGGCGCTATAGTTGATGAGCTTGCGCAAAAGCGCCACGGCCACCGCGCGGCTGCGCAGGTTGTAGCGGCCCTCCTCGCCGTCGTCGCCCACGCGCTGATAGACGTTGAGCTTCTCGTAGAGTTGCTGCAGGCGGTTCTGGACGCTGCGGAGCGATAGGTTGTGGCGTCGGGCGATCATCCGGTCCGTCAGCCCGAGTGCGATGTCGATCAAGACCTCGTATTCCACATCGGTGAAGCCGGTGATGTTCCCGAGACTTTTCTGCTGCATACCGCGCACTTCGCGGTCGATGACACATTGCGCTTCCATGAAGATGCTGCGCAGGGCCAGCCGCAGCCGGTCGTCGGAGGCCGACTTGAGGACGTAGCCATAGGCGGCACCTTCCGGAACGATCCGTGAGACGCCCCGGACATAGGCTTCGTCTGCATAGTTGGACCAGAACAGAATGCGGGTATCGGGCCGCTCCTTCCAGATGGTGCGGGCGGCCTCGATGCCGTTTCGTTCCGACATCTGCAGATCCATGACGATGTGGGCGGAGCGGTACTGGCGCGCAAGGCTTTCGCCGACACGGCCGTTCTCCGCCTCCAGCACCGTGTCACATTCCGGGAGTGCGGCACGAACGGCATCGTGCAGGTAGGAGCGATGCAGCGGGTCGTCTTCAACGATGAGAACTTCCATGGTACTCTCTAGTACTCCTTGCGACGGGCAGTCCGGCGAAGCGGCAGAATGACCCTGACACCGGTGCCGCGACCCTCGGGATTGTCGCCGATCTCGAAGCGGGCGCCGATCAGCCGGGCGCGTGTGCGCATGTTGTCGATACCATGCCCGATCCGCTCATGCGGATCGCCTATACCGGCACCGTCGTCGGTCACGGTGATGGTTACCTCGTTGTTGCGACAACACAGGCAGACCCTGACGCGCGAAGGCTGCGCGTGGCGGAAGGCGTTATTGATTGCCTCCTGCACGATGCGGAAGAGCGCGATGGTGACGGTCTGTTCCAGCGTGTCGAGCCTGCCATTTCCCTCATCGACCACCTGCCAGTCGATCGGCAGGCCGCTATCGCGGACGGAGCGCTCCAGATGGTTCTCGATGGCTTGCGCGACGCCGAAAAGGTGCAGGACCGAGGGTTTGGCTTCCTCGATGATCTGCCGCAGATCATGCATGCAGTGCTGCAGGCTGCGGAACAGCGGGTCCAGCGCATCGCCCGGAACATCCGGCAGATGCGTCAGGCGCTCCATGCGCCGTGCGAGCCGCGTGAGGTCGGCAAGCGTCTGGTCGTGCAGGTCCATGCCGATCCGCTGGCGCTCGGCTTCCAGTGCCTCGGGCAGCTTCAGCGCGCCAAGCCGCAGCCCCTCTTCGCGGGCACGGGCTTCGGTCTCTACCACGGCAGAGCGCTTTGCCTGCTCCGCCGCTCTCAATGCGTAGAAATAGGGAGCCAGGAGGTCGGCGATGGAACGGGCGTTCTCCACGTCCTGAAGGGTATAGAAGCCGGGCTGGCGGCTGGAGCAGCTTAGCGCGCCGATGATGTCGCCCTGCACCCTGAGCGGAACGTGAAGGCGGCTGCGCAACGAAAGCGCGATGATCGGGCTCGAGAAAGCCCCGTCGAAATGGAAGCGGGGATCGTTGCAGGCGTCGGCGGAGAGCAGATGATCCACCTCGCCGGACAAGAGGCAGCGAATCGGACTGCCGGTCAGGAGCGCGGGCGGCTGTTTGCTCCATGCTGTCTCGAGGCCGCTCTCATAGGCGATGTGATATTTCCCGTCGAGCATCTTGATGCAGACATCCAGATGCTCGTGCGGGATGATGTGGCCGATCTCGACCGCCACTGCCTGAATGATGGAATTGAAATCGAGCTGCCCGGCCAGCAGTCGCGAGATGCCGAGATAGTGATCGAAGAGGGGGCTTCTCGTGGTGTTCAGCATGCAGGCGTCCTCCAGCGGCCGGCGGATCGGGGCTGTCCTGGCGCTCCGCCTGATTAAGCGCCACGGCTTGCCGGTTGTCTTGCGGGATCCCGCATATTTTGCGCGCTGACCCGCAGCCCTGTTGCTTGGATGCACCTTTGCAAGACCGTGCATCTCCGTCATTCTTCTTTTACTGAGCGCCGAAACGCCAGTGCAATATCAATCCGCGGGCCGTTGAGGAGCGACCCGATGATGAGCCCGCCGGGCAAAGAGGGAGGACATCATGACCATCAAGAAGATGCTTCTGGCATCCATCGCCATCGTTTGCGTAGCCGCGCCGTTTTCCGTCTCGGCTGAAACCGCAGACAAGAAGATCGCGCTTTCCAACAACTATGCCGGCAATTCCTGGCGCCAGGCGATGCTGACGAGCTGGGACAAGATCACCAAGGATGCGGTCAGCCAAGGTGTCGTCGCCGCGGCGGATCCATTCACTACCGCCGAGAACCAGGCGACGGAACAGGCGGCGCAGATCCAGAACCTCATCCTGCAGGGCTATGATGCGATCGTTATCAATGCCGCGTCTCCGACCGCGCTGAACGGCGCCGTCAAGGAAGCCTGCGATGCCGGCATCGTCGTCGTTTCCTTCGACGGCATCGTGACCGCACCCTGCGCCTGGCGTATTGCCGTCGACTTCAAGGCGATGGGCGAGAGCCAGATCGAATACCTCGCGAAGAAGATGCCGGAGGGCGGCAATCTCCTCGAGATCCGCGGGCTGGCCGGCGTTTCGGTGGATGACGAGATCCATGCCGGCATCCAGGCCGGGGTCGAGAAGAACCCACAGTTCAAGATCGTCGGCTCCGTCAACGGTGACTGGGCTCAGGACGTCGCCCAGCGTGCCGTTGCCGGCATCCTGCCCAGTCTGCCGGAGGTCGGCGCCGTCGTCACGCAAGGCGGGGACGGCTACGGGGCTGCCCAGGCGTTTGCCGCGGCCAACCGGCCGATCCCGACCGTCGTGATGGGCAATCGCGAGGACGAGCTTCTGTGGTGGAAGCAGCAGAAGGATGCCAACGGCTACGAGACCATGTCGGTGTCGATTGCGCCGGGCGTCTCGACGCTCGCCTTCTGGGTCGCCCAGCAGATTCTTGACGGCAAGGACGTCAAGAAAGAGCTGGTCGTCCCGTTCCTGCGCATCGACCAGGACAACCTCGAGGCCAATCTCGAGAAGACCGAGAAGGGCGGCGTTGCGAACGTGGAATACTCGCTCGAGGATGCCCAGAAGGTCATCGGCGCGGCCATGTAAGGAGCAAGGCTCCTCCTCCCGGGCCCGGGATGCGGCTCATGACGAGCTGCATCCGGTGCTTCCT